>DASXMK010000332.1:0-8409 GCA_036495705.1 Caulobacteraceae bacterium
TCTCGGCCATCTATCCGAACGTTACGGGTGAGCCGATTGGCATCCAACAGGGCGGCCGCACCATCGCCGGCGCGTTCGTCGAAGCTGGCGTGTTGTCCTTCCTCGCCATCACCCTGCTGTTGTTCGTCGTCCTGCGGCGGGTGCGTCATGTGGCCATCACCATGGCCCCGATCGTACTGACCGGGCTTTTGACCCTGGGTTCGTGCGTCGCCATCGGCCAGCAGCTCAACTATGCCAACATTATCGCCCTGCCGCTGTTGTTCGGCATCGGCGTGGCCTTCCACATCTATTTCGTCATGGCCTGGCGATCCGGCGGGTCGCACCTGCTGCAGTCGAGCCTGACGCGGGCCATCTTCTTCAGCGCGATGGCGACGGCGACCGGTTTCGGCAGCCTGTGGGCGTCGCGCCATCCGGGCACAGCCAGCATGGGCAAGTTGCTGATGATCTCCCTGCTGTGGACCCTGGTCTCAGCGCTGCTCTTCCAGCCGGCGCTCATGGGCCCTCCGCCCGGTTCTGACCCGAAGGCTACTTCATGAGCTCGGCGCTCGTCCCATCCAGGTGTGCGATCAAGCCCTTAGGCCCTCCGGAACCCAGCGGGCCGGCGAAATCGGATCGGCGCGTCGTCAACTGACTGACCGCGCCGTAGTAGACGTCGACGATCTTCCAGCTCCCGTCCGCCAGGCGCATGCGATAGGTCAGTTGCACCGGGGCCCGGCCCTGCGGGGTTAGACGGCACGAAACAATCTTGTCGGGGCCGCGGGTCTGGACCAGCGGACTGACGTCAAAGCGTTCGCCATCATAGCGATCGAAGTTGTGCGCGTAGCTGGCCGTCGTCAGGCGCCCGAACGCGCGGATCAGAGCCTGGTGGTCGGCCTCCGACATCGTCGACCAGGTCGGACCGACAGCAAATTTGGTCATCAACGGCAAGTCGAAGGTCTCCTCGACCACGGGCTGCAGACGATGCAGCCGGCCTTTCGCGCCGAGCTCGGGCCCTTGTTTCATCATCTCGACCAGGGCGCGGTCGAAGGACTCGATCCGGGCGGCGGCCGGGTCGGTCGCAGCAGCGCGGGCGATGGAGGCGATACTTGCCGCGGCGAGGGCGATGATGGCGTTCCGGCCGGGTCTCATGGCTTCTCCTCGGGTCTCGTCCTCCGGCCCTTGTCAGGCGAGCATGGCCAACTTAAGCCCCTTCGACAACCACGGCAGGCAAAGGGATCGTCGCATTGCGGGTATCGGACGCGCAGTTGGCCGAAATCTGGGATCGTGGCTACACCCTCGTCGAAGGTTTTCTCGATGCCGCCGCCCTGACCGAGGCGCGCGAGGCGCTGTGGTCGGTCTACCCGCGACCGGAGGACTATTTCGCCGACCCGTCCGCGCATCCGAAGTTCGCGCGCAGCCAGTTCGCCGGCCTGCGTTTCTTCCCTTACGAGAGCTGGGCGCTCAATCGCCTGGCCGTCTACCCCGATCTGGTGGACGCCGCCGAGCGCTTCCTGGGCGATAAGGATATCGAAATCTACAAGGTGGAGCTGTGGGCCAAGTACGCCGGGGCCATCGACTACGACCAGATGCACCATCGCGATTTCGGTAATCACACGCTGGTGGCGCCACGGGCGGACGGCGAGCACGTGCAGATGACCACCTTCATCCTGCTGTCGGACGTGACCGAACTCGACGGCCCGACCAAGGTGGTTCCGCAGGAGATCGGTCGCGATATCCCGATCATTCCCAAGGAGCAGCCGTTCGGCGCCTTGTTCGACAAGGAGGTCAGCGTCGAGGCGCCGGCCGGAAGCCTGTTCATCTACAAGACCGACATCCTCCACCGGGGTTCGGATTTTAAGGCGCCCGGGCGTTCGCGCTTCGTGATGCTGGTCGACCTGCAACGGCGCGGTTGGCGTTGGAACGGCAAGATGAGTTGGCCCGACCACGCCGACAAACGAGGGATGACCGAGGCCATGGTGCGCATGACCCCGCGCGAGCGCGATCTCTTCGGCTGGCCGCCGGCGGGCTCGGACTATTGGAACGCCCAGACCTTGCGCGACGTGGCGCTACGCTATCCGGGCATCGATCTTGGCCCTTACGGAGCGGGAAGATGATCGAGCGCACCATCGACATCGCCACCGGCGAAGGCGCCGTGACCACATTCATCTGCCATCCCGCGCTCGGCGGGCCCCACCCGCTGATCATCTTCTGCATGGACGCTCCAGGCATCCGCGAAGAACTGCGCGACATGGTCCGCCGGCTCGCGAGCGGCGGCTACTACGTGATGCTGCCCAACCTCTACTACCGGGCCGGGGTGTTCGAGCTTGGCCCTTATCTCGGCACGGCTGACCCGGCCAGGCGCGAGCGCTTGCTGGCGCTGATGGATGACTTGTCCATTGCCATGGTGATGAGGGACACCGACGCCCTTCTGGCCTTCGCCGAGACTGACGACGCCGTTTCCAAGGGACCGGCCGGGGTGGTTGGCTACTGCATGAGCGGCCAGTTCGCCATCAACGCCGCCGCCCGCCATCCGCAGAAGTTCGCGGCCGCCGCCTCGATCTATGGGGTGCGGTTGGTCACCGAAGCCGCCGACAGTCCGCACCGCATCGCCGCCCAGGCCGGGGCGGAACTGTATTTCGCCTGCGCCGAGACTGACCAATGGGCTCCCCTGCCGATGGTCGAGTCGCTGAAGGCCTCACTGGAGGCGGCCCAGGTCAACGCCAAGGTGGAGATCTATTCGGGCGTGGAGCACGGCTTCGCCTTCCCGCAGCGGCCGGCCTACGACCGCGACGCCGCAGAACGCCACTGGGAGCGGCTGTTCGCACTGTTCGCCCGCCGCCTGCATCCCTAACTGTGCCTTCAGCCCAGGAGCGCGCACATGATCGACGTCCACTATTGGCCGACGCCGAATGGCAAGAAGGTGACCATTCTTCTCGAGGAATGCGGGCTCCCCTACCGCGTCGTCCCCTGCAACATCGCCAAAGGCGATCAGTTCGAAAAGAGCTTCCTGGAGATTGGCCCCAACAACCGCATGCCGGTCATTGTCGACCATGAACCCGCCGACGGCGGCGCGCCTATCTCGGTGTTCGAATCCGGCGCGATCATGATCTACATCGCCGACAAGGTCGGTCGGTTCCTGCCCGCCGATGCGCGCGCACGGGCCGAGGTCATCCAGTGGGTGAACTGGCAGATGGCCAACCAAGGGCCCAAGACCGGCGAATGCGGGCATTTCCGACGCCTGGGCGATACCCGCGGAGATCAGTCCTACGCCGTCACCCGCTTCACCGACGAGGTCAACCGCTTGTATGGAGTGATGAACAACCGGCTCTATGATCGGCCGTATCTGGCCGGCGAGGCTTACACGATCGCCGACATGATCTCCTATCCGTGGACCGTCGGCTGGCAGGCGCAGGGGCAGGACATAAACGAGTTCAAATACTTCAAGCGATGGTTTGAAGAGATGGGGGCGCGACCGGCGGTCGAACGCGGCATGGCCGTGTCGGTCGGCCCGCAGGAAGACTATTCGGCCCTATCCGATGAAGAGCGCGCCCGGCGCATGAAGCTGCTGTTCAATCAGCGCGCCCGTCCGGCGCCGGCCTCCTAAGCGCGGTTCGCGGGGGAGGAACACATCGATGAGCGCCGAGATCATCCTGCATCACTACGACACCTCACCGTTCTCGGAGAAGGCGCGCGTGCTCCTGGGTTTGCACGACTTGTCGTGGCGATCGGTGATTCAGCCGACCATCATGCCCAAACCCGACCTTGTCCCACTCACCGGCGGCTACCGGCGCGCGCCGGTGATGCAGATCGGCGCCGACATCTATTGCGACAGCCAGGCGATCATGGCCGAGATCCGCCGTCGAGCTGGCGTCCAGCCGGCCGACGAGGGTCTGGGCTGGGCGGTAAATCTGTGGGCGGACAGGGTGTTCTTTCAGTCGTCCGTAGCCGTGATCTTTGGCGAATTGGGCGCCTCCGTGCCCCGCGCCTTCATAGAGGATCGCGAAAAGCTTATGGGCCGAACCTTCGACGTCGAGGCCATGAAGGCCGCCGCCGCGCCGATGAGCGCCCAATGGCGCAGCCAGGCGAGTTGGATCGAGGCGGCGCTGAGCGGCGGGTCTTTTCTCACCGGCGAGGCGCCGATGATCGCCGACGTGGCGGCCTATATGAACATCTGGTTCGTCACCGCCTTCACCCCCCACTTGGCCGCGCCTCTCATGGCCGGCTTTGACCGCCTCGCGGCTTGGCGGGGACGCGTCCAGGCCATCGGCCACGGCCCCCGCGAGGAGATGACGCCGGGAGAGGCCCTGGCCGCGGCGCGCGCCTGTGATCCGGCCGACCCACCCGCTCACGACCCGGACGACCCCCTGGACCTGCAACCGGGCGCCGAGGTGTTCGTCGCCGCTGACGACTATGGGCGCGATCCGATAGCCGGCCGGCTGGTGGCCGCCAACCGCAACGAAGTGGTTATCGCCCGCGAGGAAAAGGACCTCGGTCGTCTGCACGTACATTTCCCGCGCGTCGGTTATGTCGTGACCGCCCGGACATGAGCCTCTTCGATCTCGCCGGACGCTGCGCGCTGATCACTGGGGGCAATGGCGGCATTGGCCTGGGCATCGCCAAGGGCCTGGCCGGCGCAGGCGCGCAGGTTCTGATCGCCGGACGCGACCGAGCCAAGAACGCCGCCGCGCTCGCCGAACTGATCGCCGGCGGCGGCGAAGCCCAGGCGATCGAGGTCGACGTCACCACCGAAGGCTTCGCCGAAGCCATGCTGGCTGAGGCGGAGGCTCGCTTGGGCGGAATAGACATTCTGGTCAACAACGCCGGCATCAGCATCGCCAAGCGCCCCGAGGAGCTCACCGAGGCCGACTGGCGGTCGGTCATCGACACCAACCTGACCAGCGTGTTCCTGGCCTCCAAGGCCGCCTATCCAGGCTTCAAGGCTCGCGGCGGCGGCAAGATCATCAACATCGGCTCGATGTATTCCCTGTTCGGCGCCTGGTATTCAGCCGCCTATTCCGCCAGCAAGGGTGGGGTCGTGCAGATCACCAAGTCCCTGGCCACCGCCTGGGCGGAAGACAACATCCAGGTCAACGCCATCCTGCCAGGATGGATCGACACCGCCATGACCGCGCGCATCCGCGCCCGCCTGGAGGGCTTCGACAAGGCGATCGCCCAGCGCACGCCCGCCGGTCGCTGGGGAACGCCAGACGACTTCGCTGGAACCGCCGTGTTCCTAGCCGGCCACGCCTCGGACTTCGTCACCGGCGCCCAGATCGTGGTCGATGGCGGATACGCTGTCCAGGGGTCAGTATGACCAGCCACCTGCGCTCTGGAGCCGACTGGGATCTGGCCCGCCAACTCATCGGTCTCACGGCGCAGGTGCTGGATAAGGCCAGCACTCAGATCGAGGCCGCCAAAGCCACGCTTTGTGGCTAGTATGGCGCTGGCGGAGGTGGACGAACGGATGAACCGGACCGAACGCCCTGGCCCGTTCGCCACGCTCGGCAAGATGCGGGTTGACGGCTTCGGCGCCCAGGTGGCGCTCGGCATCGGCGTTGTCGTCGCCGTCAGCCTGCTAGGCTGGGCGGTGCGCGCCATCCTGCCCAACGCCTTTCCCGCCGCCCTGTTGTTCCCGGCGATCGTGCTCGCAAGTTTGGTTGGCGGCTGGCGCGCCGGCGCCACCGCGGCGGTTCTAAGCTTGATGGCCAGGACCTTCTGGATGGCCCCGCCGGCATTCCAGGGGGTGATGAGCATCGGCGCGCTGATCAATTTCGTCGTCTTCGCCCTGGCGGCGGCGGCGGTGGTGGCGATCGGGGTCTATCCGCGATGGCTGCTCGATCGCCTCCAGGGCAGCGCCGAGGCCTTGAATGAGCGCAACCTGCAGTACGACGCACTATTCCAATCCATCCCGGAAGGTTTCGCCGTCTGCGACGCCATCCGCGGCCCCGACGGGCGTCTGGTCGACTACGTCATCACCGAGATTAACCCGGCCCTGCAGCAGCTGCTCCACGTCGGTCCCGAGGTCGTCGGAACGCGGCTGACCGATTCGCCCGGCGACTGGTCACGCTGGCTGCAGATCTGTGACCGGGTGCTGAACACCGGCAAGCCGGTTAGTTTCGAACGCTACAATCGGATCACCAACCTCTGGCATGAGGTGCACGTCAGCCGCCTGACCGAGACGCGCATGGCGCAGCTGTTCTTCGATATCACCAACCGCAAGGTCGGAGAGGCTCGCCAGGTCCAGGCGTTCGACGAGCTGAACCACCGGGTCAAGAACAACCTGGCCATGGTCTCGAGCCTGCTGCAGCTGCAGGCGCGCGAATCCAAGGGCCAAGTGCGCGACCAGCTGCTCAAGGCGGCGGCGCGGGTGCAGAGCATCGCCGAGGTCCATGACGCCCTGTCGCGGGGAGCGGGGGCGGCGACCGTGGACTTCGGGACCTACTTGCAGGACCTCTGCGCCAGCCTCAGCCGTTCCCTGGCGATCGAAGAGCAGATTGCCCTGCGGGTCGAGGCCGAGCCGCAGGATCTCGCCGTCGATACGGCCATATCCCTGGGAATGGTGGTCAACGAGCTGGTGACCAACGCCGCCAAATACGCCTATCCGGGCGGCGAGACTGGAGCCATCCGGGTCAAGTTCGCCCGCGACGGCGACCGTCTGCTCCTGAGCGTTCGCGACGACGGCCCGGGAATGCCGGAAGCTCCAGGCCCGGGGGGTCTTGGCATGCGCCTGGTGCGATCGCTGCTGGATCAACTCGGCGGCGAGTTCCGCGTTCACCCGGGTGAGGGCGCCGCCTTCGAGATAAGCCTACCGGTCGAAGCCGGGGCGCCGGATGGGGCGGAGGTCTCGCCCTGAGCACAGGGCGGTCGAAGGAGCAGCGATGATACGGCAACGGCGAACGCGCATCGTCGCCACGCTCGGGCCGGCCTCGCGCGCACCCGCAACGGTCATTGAACTGGCCATGGCCGGTGTCGATGTGTTTCGCCTGAATTTCAGCCATGGGGACCCCGCCGAACACGCCGCCGCAATCGCCGCCGTTCGCGCGGCCGAAGAACGAGTCAATCGTCCGCTCGCCGTGCTGGCCGATCTGCAAGGCCTCAAGTTCCGCCTCGGCCAGTTCGCGACCGGCGAAATCCGTATCCACCCGGGGCAGACCCTGCGGCTCGACATCGATCCGGCCCCTGGCGATCGCCGGCGGGTCCCCTTCCCGCACCCGGAAGTGCTGAGGGCCCTGCATGCGGGTTCGGTCCTGCTGGTGGATGACGGCAAGGTGCAGCTACGGGTGACCAAGCCCGGGGTCGAGTCCGCGCAGGCCGAGGTCGTCGCTGGTGAATTGCTTTCAGACCGCAAGGGCGTGGCCGCGCCCGGGATCACCATTCCCACGGCGGCGCTAACCACCAAGGACCGCGTCGATCTGGACTTCGCCCTCAGGGAGGGCGCGGACTGGATCGCGCTGTCGTTCGTCCAGAGCGCCGCCGACATGGCCGAACTGCGCCAGCTGGTCGCCGGCCGGGCGGCGATCCTGGCCAAGGTGGAAAAGCCGGCCGCCCTGCGCAATCTGGAAGCCATCCTCGATGCCAGTGACGGTCTGATGGTCGCCCGGGGCGACCTCGGCGTGGAGCTCGCCCCCGAGGAAGTGCCCGTGGCCCAAAAGACCATTGTGCGCGCGGCCCGACGCCGCGGCGCGCCGGTAATCATCGCCACCCAGATGTTGGACTCGATGACGACCAACCCCCAACCAACCCGGGCCGAGACCTCCGACGTGGCCAATGGCGTCTACGAAGGCGCCGACGCCCTAATGCTGTCGGGCGAGACCGCGGTCGGAGTCTGGCCGCGCGAGGCTGTCGCCATGATGGATGCGATCATCCGCCGGGTCGAGGCGGATCCGCTGTGGCGGGGCCTGATGCGGGCGGAGCATGGCGAAGACGACGATGAGGACGTCGACGCGCTGATCGCGGCAGCCACGCGCGCCGCCGAGGCCCGCTCGACCGCCTGTTTGGTGGCCTACACCACGACCGGGGCCACGGCCAAACGCCTGGCGCGCGAGCGGCCCGGCCATCCGATCCTGGCCATCGCCCCCGAACTCAGCGTCGCACGCCGGCTCGGCTTGGTTTGGGGACTCGAGCCGCGGGTCGCGTCACAGCCGCGCGGGGTAGCCGCCATGACCGACGAGGCCGCGCATATGGCCTCCGATCTGGGCTTGGCCCCTAGCGGCGCGCGGGTTCTTATCATCGCCGGACCCCCGCTCGGGGCGCCCGGCGCAGCCAACCTGTTGCGTATCACGCACGCCCCACGCGCCAAGGGCGGCGCAGCTTAAGTCGCCTATCTGCGTTGTGTGCGGTGCGGGTTCGTCTGTTATTACACGTGAAGCGTCACCTTAAACTCACGTCGTCGTCCGCTCATATCCCGAAAAGATCATGGATCACGCCGCC
>DASXMK010000333.1:0-3334 GCA_036495705.1 Caulobacteraceae bacterium
CAGCGGCATGCCGCTGCCTTCCTTGAAGCGGTAGGCCCGGTCGACTTCCAAGGCGCCGGTGACCAGCGGCTTGCGCCCTTCGATCAGGCAGGCCTTGGCCGTGGTGCCGCCCATGTCGAAGGAAATCAGCCGATCCAGGCCCAGGCGCTCGGCGTACCAGGCGGCGGCCAGGGCCCCGGCCGCCGGACCGCTTTCGATCATCCGCACCGGATGGTGGGCGGCGGTCTCGGCGCCGATGATGCCTCCAGAACTCAGCATGATCAGGGGTCGGTTGGGCACCTGGGCCGCCTCCAGGCCGCGGGCGAGGCCGGTCAGGTACGGCTGGCTGATCGGCATGGCGTAGGCGTTGACGGCCGTGGTCGAGGCCCGCGGATACTCCCGGATTTGCGGGGCCACCCGCGAGGAAAGCGAGACGTGCAGTCCCGGCGCGTGTTCCTTCAGCAAGCCTCCGACGACGCGCTCGTTCTCCGGGTTGCGATAGGCGTTCAGCAGGCACACGGCCACCGAGACCACGCCGGCGTCAGTCAGGCGCCGCGCCAGCGCCCGTACCTCGTCGGCGTCGACGCCGCGTTCGATCTCGCCGTCGGCCAGGGTGCGCTCGTCGAGTTCGAAGGTCAGATCGCGCGGAATCAGCGGCGGGGCGAACTCGATCTGCGGGTAGTACATCTCGTAGCGGTGTTCGTTGCGGATGGAGAGCACGTCGGCGAAGCCGCGGGTGGTGATCAGCGCCGTGGGCGCGCCTTTACGCTCGATCAGGGCGTTGGTGACGATGGTGGTGGCGTGGACCACCAGCCCGGTCACCTCGGCCGGTGAAACGCCGGCCTTGGCCAGCACCTGATCGACCCCGCCGAAGAAGCCCTCGAGCAGGTCGTCGTGCGTGGTCAGGACCTTGTCCACCGCCAAACGGCCATCATCCCCACGCAGGACCACGTCGGTGAAAGTGCCCCCGATGTCGATGGCCAGCGACCAGGTCATGCCGCCCGCTCCCGCCAGCCGAGGCTGGTCGAAGCCTGGGCCGCCGCGGCTGTCAACTGACGGATCTGCTCGGCCGCCGGGCAGGCGGCGATCGCCTGGGTCGAGCCGACCAGGGCGATGGTTCCGCGCCAGTTTCCAAGATGGTCGAACACCGGCGCGGCCAGCGCATTGACCCCTAGCATCATCTGGTCGGGCGCGCCGGCCCAGCCCTGCCGGCGCGCCTGCGCCACAGCCTCAGCCAGGCGTTCGGGATCGGTGATCGTCGCCGCGGTCCAGGCCTTCAGGGGACTGACGTTGGCCTGGTTCATGAGCCGCGGTGGTCCGAAGGCCAGGGCGATGTGGCCGTGGGCGGTGGCGTGGAAGTCGAGCGTCGTGCCGGGGCGGACGCCGAATTCGATCGGATTGCGCCCGGGCAAAAGTTCCAACACCACCACCTTGTCCTCGATCAGGGCCGAGGCCGTGACCGCCTGGCCAGTGGCTTCGCGCAGGGCGGCCATGGCCGGGCGCATGGCGGTCAGCACATCAAAGCGGTCGCGCACCGCCTCGCCGAGGATCATCAGCTTGATGGCGATCTCATAGCGCTCACTGGTCGGATCCTGGCGCACATAGCCGCGGCTCGTCAGGGCGCGCAGGTGCCGGTGCGCCCTGGCCTTGGAAAGGCCGAGTTCGCGGGCGATTTCGCTGACACCTCGCGGCCGAGGCGAGGCGGCGAGCACCTCCATCAGGGTCAGGACAAGGTCGACCGAAGCCAGGTTCGGTTCGATTTGTTCCGCTGACTGGACCATCGGTTCGATCATCGATCCAAATTAGACACGCGACTTTGATCTGGTCAAGGCGCAAGGCTAGGGCCAGGCTGATGATCGCTAACCCGCTTTCCCCGCCGGTCCATGGCTTAGCGCTCGACGCCGAGACGCGTTGCGACCACTGGCGCTCGCCGCTCGATATCGTCGCCATCCGCATGAAATGTTGCGGTCTCTATTACGCCTGCAAGGATTGCCACGAGGCCCTCGCCGATCACCCGATCGAGGTCTGGCCGCGCGGGGAGTGGGATACGCCAGCGGTGATGTGCGGCGCCTGCGGAACGCAGATGACCATCGTCGAGTATCTGGCCTGCGACGACGCCTGCCCGATTTGTCGAGCGCCGTTCAATCCCGGATGCCGCCTGCATCAACACTTCTATTTCGAGGGTCCGCCGTTGACGGCCGGCTCCGGCGCCGCATAGCGTCGCGGCCATGTCAGACGCATTCCGCGCCCGCGTGCGCGCCGGCGAGGTGGTGCTGGGCGCTTTCATCAAGACCGCCCATCACGCCGTCGGCGAGGTGATGGGTCGGGCCGGGCTGGATTTCGCGATCCTCGACGCCGAGCATTCGCCTTTCGACCTGGAGGGTATCGACAGGGTCGTGCTGGGGGCCCGCGCCGCCGGACTGCCGTGCCTGATGCGCCCGGCGGGCCACTGGCTGCCGTTCATCGGCCAGTGCCTGGACCTTGGCGCTGCGGGCGTTCTGGCCCCGCATGTCACCAACGGCGCGACAGCGACGGCTCTGGTGAGCGCGGCCAAATATGCCGCCGGCGGTCGCGGCTTTTCGCCGGCCACCCGGGCCGGCGATTATGGGATGGTGGAGTTCGCCCCCTACCGCGCCCGCGCTGACGCCGAGACCTCGCTGTGGTGCCAGATCGAGGATGCGGCGGCGCTGGACCATCTCGACGAGATTGCCGCCACAGAAGGGGTCGACTGCCTGTTCCTGGGACGCGCCGATCTCGCCCTGTCGCTGGGCGTGCACGGGCCGGACCACCCGAAGATGCGCGCCGCGATCGCGGCCACCGCCGAGGCTGCGCGCCGCCACGGCCGGGCGCTCGGGGCCTACCTAGGCGATACCGCCGAGATCGGCCCGTTCCTGGACCTTGGGGCCACAGTGTTGGTGGTCGGGGCCGACCAGAGCTGGCTGATGAGCCAGGGCCAGGCGATCCGCGCGGCGCTCACCGATGAGACGAAGAGCCGGTCAGGACGCTGAACTCAGACAGTTTCGGTTTTGGTCCCCCAGACTTCGGCGGCCTTTTCATAGACTCCCTGGTCGTATGAGAACTCGATGGTGTTGCCGTCGGGATCCTTGAGGAAACAGATGTAGCCGATGTGCTTGGGCATCTGCATGGGCCCGAGCGCCAGGCAGCCGGCCGCCTTGCCCTTGGCGGCCACCTCGTCCACCGCCGCCTTGGTCGGCAGTTCGATGCCGATGTGGGCGAATGGCCCCATCGGATGGTGCGGGGCCGGGGCGAAGGGGTCCTTGCCTTCGAACAACTCGCCCACCACCAGCACGAACGGCGAATCCTTGCGGGCAGGATCGCCGATCCAGGCGTTGCG
>DASXMK010000334.1:0-7973 GCA_036495705.1 Caulobacteraceae bacterium
CGCACCGATGCGGGCGGTCAGCGGCGTCACCGTCAGGCTCTTGCCGGCCACCTCAGGTGACCGCCGTGGCTGGGCGCCGCGCACTCGCCAGAGCCGGCGCTTTCATCAGCACGGTGGCGATCAGCATCAGCAGAGCCGCGACGGCGCACAGGTAGAAGACCCCGGCGAAGCTGCCCAGGGTGTCGCGCGCCCAGCCACCGACGGCTGGCCCGAGGGCCGCTGTCGTGCTGATCAGGCACATGATCGAATAGAGTTCGAGATAGGCCCGGCGGCCGAAATAGGTCAGCAGCAGCATGGTGGAAGCGACGAAACTGAGGCCATAGCCGATGCCGACGCCGACCGCGTAGACGCCCATCATCGCGTATCCGTGTGCGACGCCCAGCGCCACCATGCCGCCGATAGAGGCGATGAGACAGATGATCAGGAGGCTCTTGGGCTTCACCCGCTCGCCGAGGATGCCGCCGACAACGGATACCACGGCCCCGATCAGGGCCTCGACGCTCAGCATCACGGCGCCGGCGGCTTGAGGCACGCCGCGTTCGATCAGGTGCTCGACAGCGAAGCCGTGGGCGGTGGTGTTGATCAGCAGATACATCGTGTAGCCGCCGACGATCACATAGAACTGGCTGGTGGCCAGGGCGCGGCGGACGGTCCAGTCGCCAAGATCATGCAGCATCCGGGCCGGATCGGCCTGATCGGGCGGCGCTTCATCGGCCGGGTCGTGGGCGATGCGATCGGGGGAGGCGAAGGCGGCGAACACGGCGAGCACCGCCGAGGCGGCGACAAACAGCCACCAGAAGGCGCGCCAGCCAGCGGCCGGGGCGATGGCGTTGTAGATCAGCGGTCCGGCGACGCCGCCCAGAGTGCCGATGGTGAAATAGGCTCCGATCACCGTCGAGCGGCGCTTGAATATGGCGGTCAGCACATGGGTCCCGGCCACGGTGGTGCTGAATGAAAAGGCGACACCGATCACCGACGTCCCGATCATATAGACCAGGACCGAATGGGTGGCCGCCAGAGCGCCAAAGCCGATGACCAGCAAGAGGCCACCCAGCAGCAGGGTTGCGCGCACGCCGATCCGGCGCACCGACGCTGCGGCGACGACGCTGGTGAGCCCGCAGGTGACGCCCAGCAAGGTGAAACCCAACCCAGCCTGCTTCCAGTTCCAATGCAGCTCGCGCACCATGGCCGGCAGCACCACGCCCAGACTGTTGAAAGAACCGCCCGAGACCAGGAAGAACAGCAGGCTCAGCGCCGTGAATGTCACCCACGGATGTGTGAGGGAGAGCCGCATCAGGAAACCCTATCCTCTCCCGGCGGCCGCGTTCAGAAGGATTCCGACATGCATCAGGTGAATCTTCCGGACTGGGCGATCGAGCGGGGCCGGGCTCTGAACGACTTTCCCGCCGTCCCGGCCGGACGCACCGTCCTCGTCAACATCGACATGCAGAACGTGTTTGTGGCCGAGGGCGAGGTGTTCGCCAGCGCCCATGCCCGCGATATCGTTCCGGCGGTGAACCGTCTGGCCGCGGCCACGCGCGCCAGAGGCTGGCCGGTGATCTGGACCCGGACCACCCATGCCCGCGAAGGGCCGTGCGCTTCGCCGGACTGGCAATACGACAGCAACGATCCCACGATTGGCGCCGGTATAGCCGCGCTGCAGGCCGGGGCCGCCGGACATGAGCTATACCCGCTCATGGACGTGGCCGAAGGCGACCTGGTCATCGACAAATACCGCTACGGGGCCTTCGCCTGTCCGGCCGGCCATCTCGCCCGCGCGCTCAAGGGCCTGGACGCCGAGATGATCATCATTACCGGAACCTCGACCAACTGCTGTTGCGAAACCACGGCGCGCGAAGCCAACATGGTCGGCTACAAGGTCATCGTCGTTTCCGACGCGACCGCCGCCCTGACCGATGCCGAGCATAACGCCGCTCTGCTCAACCTGCGGGTCAATTTCGCCGATGTCCGCCGCGCGGGGGCGGTGCTCGGCATGATCGCGGCGGCGTGATCGGGCGAAGCTCAGAATCTGTACCCGACGGTGAAGATCACCTGGCGCGGCGGGATGTACTGGCGGCTCGACTGACCGGTGCCATAGGGGTCGGTGTATTGCGAGTTGATCCCGGCCTCGTTGAAGACATTGGTCGCGGCCAGGTCGAAATGCAAATGGCCCCCGGGCGGCAGGTACTCGAGATTGAGATTGGTCACGGTGTAGGAGGGGATGTGATCGAGCGACGGCTCGTTGAAGATCCGGGCCCACTCCGAGCCGCGATAGACCACCTGCACCCGCGGCGTCAGCGTGCCGCCCATGAAGTCGATCCCATAGGAAGCGTCGAACTCGCCGGAGACCGATGGCATCGCCGGCGGGCTGTCGCCTTCGATATTCCGGCCCGCGGCGATCACCGCCGCCCAGCAAGCCGGATTGTAGAACGCTCCGCCGAACATGCAGCCCGGCGCCTGGGTCGGCCCCGGGTTCTCGATGGCGTTGGCGACTGTGGAGTCAATGCTGGAATAGGCGCCGGACACACGGCCGCGCTCCAGCGCGATATTGCCGTTCAAGTGGATGCGGCTGTCCGGCGAGACGTAGGACGCTTCGCCCTCGATCCCGTAGATGTGGACGTTGGGAATGTTGGATATGCCGCTGGCGAACGGGAACGGATCGTACTCTATGTACTGCATATTCTTGTAGAGATAGTAGAACGCGGCGACGTTGAAGCGCAGCGTCCGATCGGCGAAGAAGTTCTTTGACCCGACCTCGAACGCCGTATTGGTTTCCGGTTCAAAGGTGAACGGAACCACGATCGAAGTGTTGTTGCCGTTGACGCCGCCGGGCTTGTAGCCGCGGGCCGCGCTCGCGTAGAGCAGGTTGTTTGGCGTGGCGTCATAGTCGGCTTCGGCCCGCCAAGTCGGCACGTGATCCCACTTCTCGTTGTTGGCGCAGCCGGTCGGACTGTTGAACGGACCGGGAAGACAGGTTCCCCCGAAGGCGGAGAAATTGTTGCTGAAGTCGGAATAGTGATCGACGTTGTAGCGTCCGCCGGCCGTCAGCCGCAGGTTTGGCATGACGTGCCAAGTGAGCTGGACGAAACCAGAATAGGACTGCCGCTTGATCGTCGAGTCGTTGCCGTAGGCCAGGTTGCCCGGCGGGATGGTCTCGATGTCGGCCGGGATGCTGACGTTCGGATTGGGGGTGTCGCCGCCCTCGAACTCGGCCACGAACTGGTGACTGGTCTGACCCAGCACGAAAGCGCCGAAAATCCAGTCTACCGGACCGCCGGGCCGCGAGAGCACGTCGAACTCCTCGGTGTAGCTGTCGAGGCGTGTATTCCAGCCGGCCACGTCGTCATAGGAGTGAAGGATCGAGATGGCGCTACGCGAGCTGTCCTCCTGAAGGATGCTGTTCATGTGCTGGTAGCCGCTCACCGACCTGACGCTGAACCACGGGGCGTCGTACTGCAGGTTGAGATGATACAGCTGGGTGGTGAGCTCGTTCTTGGATGGATAGTCCTGATAGATCTGCCAGGGGCCGGGTTCGGGATCGTTGACGTTCTTCTGCGCCTGGCCGTGCTCGTTGGCCCGATACCATTGCCCGGTCAGCGTCGCTGAGAAGCTGGAATTCGGCTGCCATTTGATGGCCGCTTTGGTGGCGGTGTTGCGCGCGTCGTCTTCACGGAAGCCGGGAATGGCCAGGTCCTCGGTGAAGCCCTCGCGGTCGAACCTTTGCGCCGACAGGCGGATGGCGATGGTGTCGCCGATGGGCACGTTGATCTCGCCCCGCTCCCGGAACAGGTCGTAAGTGCCGACGCTGAAATCCGCCTGGCCGCCAAACTTGCCGAGCTCCGGCTGGTTGGTGTCGATGTTGATCGCCCCGCCGATCGAACTTTGGCCATAGAGCGCGCCCTGGGGCCCGCGCAGGACCTCGATGTGGTCGACGTCGAACAGGGTCTGTTCGAGCGAGATGGTGTTGACGATGTAGACGCCGTCCACGAACAGCGACACGCCCGGCACGGTGGTGAGGTCGTTCTCGGGCGTCTCCGAACCGATGCCGCGGATGGTGACGATGTTCTCGAAACCCGAGGTCTTGGTCGATTCGAAGCTTGGCACGATGGCGTTCAGACCGGCGACGTCGGTGATGAAAGACTTGTCTAGCGCGGCCGGCGGGATTGCGGTTATCGCCAGCGGCGCCTTCTGGATGTCGATCGAGCGGCGCTCGGCGGTGACGATCACCGCCTGCACTGAGGTTGAGGCCGCGACCGGCGCGTCGGCCGCGCAGGCCGGGGCCTGCCACGCCAGGGCGCCTGCCAGCGAGACGGTGGTCAGGAGAAAGAGACGAGTCTTCGACATGTTAACCCCCTCCGTAGCGCGCCGCGATCGTCCGCTGATCGTTGCATCGGCCAATGTGGCGACGCGGCTGCGTGACGTCGATGCTAATCCTGTTTCGCTGGCCGTTTCTTGATCAGGCGTGCGGCCAAACTTGGCCCCCCGCACATCGGGCTCACTCGCGTGTATAGCCGGCTGGTACGTTAGGCTCCGCGCCACCTTTGATCCAAAGCACGATCTCGTTGCCCCACGGATCTCGGAAGGCGGAGTTGAAGCCGTTGAACTCCTTCCAGTAATGGCGGGTCCATAGGATCTCGGCCCCGAGCCGTTTGGCGGTTTCCAGGATCCTGTCTTCCGACTGGCCTTCCCCGACTAGGATCCACACCCGGGCGCGACGACCGTCCGTGGCCAGATGACGCGGGGCCACGCCGGCCGGATCAGGATGGGGCCTGGCGTTCTCGGCCTTGAAGATGCCGAGGTGCAGGTTGCCGATCTCGCTGTCGGAGCCGTCCTTGTTGGGAAAGAATCCGCCCGGCACCATGCGGTGGAAGACGCCGGTCGGGCGGTGATCGTCCTGCCAGCCGAACACTTCGGCGTAGAACCTGCCTGCGGCCTCCGGATCGTCGGAGGCAAGGTCGACAAAGATCAGGGTGTTCGGTTCGGCCATCAGTTTCGGCTCCTCGTTCAAAGACGGATCAGGACGCGTATTCCTCGCGTTTGGGCGTGAACACATCGAGGTTGAGCACGGCTTCCTCGCCCACCACCACGCCCCAGTGGCGGGCGTTGGGGGGGACCACCAGCAGACCCCCCGGACCCAGACGCCGCACCTGGTCGCCGATATGAAAGTCGATCTGGCCTTGCAGGATATAGACGATCTGTTCGTGCGGGTGACTGTGCGGCCGCGGCTCGTGCCTCGGCTGCAGGCGGTTGAGCGAAACGGTCGCCCCCTCGCCGGAGAAAGCCTTGCGCTCGACCCCTTCGCGCACCCGCTCCCAGGGGATCTGGTTCCAGTCGACCGCCTTAAGGTTCATCGCCTGATTCCTCTCACGCCGGGCCGTAACCGCCGCCGCCAGGCGTTTCCAGCAATACGACGTCGCCCGGGGCCATGGTCATCTTGCGCGGCTCGGAGACGCTCTTGCCGTTGACCAGAAAACGGCCAGCCGCGCCGGCTTCGCCCCCGGCCAGGCCCTCGGGCCCGCGGTCCAGGCGGCTCGGCACGGCGTTCAGCAGCCACGGCGCCTCGGTGCGCATGTGGAAGCCGATGACCTGGCCGTCGCCGCCGCGCGAGCGGCCGGCCCCGCCCGAATCCGGCCGAAGCTCCCGACGATCAAACACGATCGGCATCGAAGCCTCGAGGATTTCCACCGGCACCGCGGCGACGCCGGTGGGATAACAGGTGGCGCTGGGGCCGGGCTTGGTCAGCCGCGCCCCCATGCCGCCGGAATAATTGAACATCGAGGAGGTGAACGGCTCTCCGTCAGCCGTCTTGCCCTGGATCTGCACCGTCCACACCGCCCCCGATCCTTCCGCCAGCACCTTGTCGGGGACCACCTGGGCCAGAGCCTTGAGAATCGGCATGGGCACGAACATGCCCACCACATGGCGGGCGTTGAGCGGCGAGGGATAGGCGGCGTTGACGATCGAGCCCAGTGGCGCGGTAACCTTGATCGGGGCCAGCGAGCCGTAGTTGTTCGGCTGCTCGGGGTTGAGGCAGCTGCGCACCGCGAACGTCGAATAGGCGTGGGTGTAGTTCATCACCACATTGATCCCCAGCGGGCTCGCCCCGCTGCTGCCGGCAAAATCGATGGTCACCTCGCCGGCGATGTTGTCGACCGCGACCGCCGCCTTGAGTTCGATCACATCGCCGCCCGGCACATCGAAGCGGCTCTCGCCATGCCACACGCCGGCCGGCAGGGCCCGGATGGCGCGCCGGGTGGCCTCTTCGGAGCGGCTGATGATCTCCTCCGACAGGGCCTCGATGTCGCCAAGGCCGCTGCGCCGGCACAGAGCGATCAGGCGCTCGCCGCCGGCGCGGCCGCTGGACACTTGGGCCGAAAGATCGCCGAACACATGATCGGGCGTGCGCACATTGCGCCGGATGATGTCGTGCAGCAGGGCATTGGGCGCGCCGGCCTCATAGAACTTCGATGGCGGGATCCACAGGCCTTCCTCGTGGATGTCGCGCGCGCCCGCGCCGATCCCATAGCCGCCGATGTCGGTGTGGTGGATGGTCGAGCCGATGTAGCCGATCAGGCGCTCGTCCCAGAAGATCGGCGTCAGCACGGTGATGTCGAAGAAGTGGCCGGCCGACATCCACGGGTCGTTGGTTATGATCACGTCGCCGGGAACGAGCTGGTTGTGGAACAGGCGGGCCAGGGTCTTGCCGGCCGCCGCCAGGGAGTTGATGTGGCCCGGGGTGCCGGTGTTGGCCTGGGCGACCATGCGGCCCTGGGCGTCGAACAGGCCGCTGGCCAAGTCCCCGGCTTCGCGCACGATCGGCGAGAAGGCGATGCGCTGCAGCGCCTTGGCCTGTTCGCTGACGATGCCGATCAGGTTCGACCAAAGGATCTCGAGTTCTATGCCGTCCATGTCAGGCCTCCGCCTTGCGGGCCACAATGCAGCCCAGCGCGTCGACCCCGGCCGTCCAGCCCGGCGGCAGGACGATGGTGGTCTCGCGTTCCTCGATGATCGCCGGACCGGTGAGCGCCTGGCCGACCGCCAGCGCACCGCGGTCAAAGACCGGGACTTCGCCGGCCGCGGGCCACAGGGCTACGGGTCGATGGGCCCGAGGGGTTCCGGGCTCCGCCGCCGGGGCCGCGGTCTGGCCGAACGGAATCTCCGGGCCGCGGGCGGTGAGGCGCCAGCTGACAATCTCGATCGGCACGTGCGAGGGATTGACCCCATATTGAGCCAGATAGGCGCCCTCGAAGGCGCTGCGGATCATCTCGATATCGCGCTCCTGGCGCGGATCGCGCTCGAACTCGACAGTCAGTTCGTTCTGTTGGCCAAAGTAGCGCAGGTCGGCGCCGTATTTCAGGCTCACCGCCTCGCGCCGGCAGCCGGCTTCCTCCAGGGCGGCCAGGCCCTCGTCGGCCATGTCGGCGAACAGGGCCTCAACCACAGCCCAGTCGAGTGTCGCCAGGTCGCCGAGCGCGCTGCGCACCAGATCCAGCCGCACGGGCGTCACCAGGGTCCCGAAGGCCGAGAGCACGCTGGCCTGCGGCGGGAAGATGACCGCCGTGCTGTCCAGCAGCTCGCCGACCTGGCAGGCATGCACCGGTCCGGCCCCCCCGAAGGCCAACAGCGCCAGGCCCCGGTAGTCGACCCCGCGGTCGGTGGCGTGGGCGCGGGCCGCCCCGGCCATGGTTTCGGCGACGATGCGATAGACACCGGCCGCGGCCGCAGTGGCGTCGATGTTGAGGGCGGCGCCGAGCGCGGTCAGGGCGCTCCGGGCCGCGGGCTCGTCGAGGCGCATGTCGCCGCCCAGGAAATTCTCGGCCGCCAACAGCCCAAGGACGAGGTCGGCGTCGGTGACCGTCGGCCAGGTTCCGCCGCGGCCGTAGCAGGCCGGCCCCGGGTCCGATCCGGCGCTCCGCGGACCGACCTTCATCAGCCCCAGTTCATCGACAGCGGCGATGCTGCCGCCGCCGGCC
>DASXMK010000335.1:0-1958 GCA_036495705.1 Caulobacteraceae bacterium
CTCTCTTCCCCCCGCATCGGGGGGAAGTGGCCCGAAGGGACGATGGGGGGACGATACCGGCAGGCAAATCCATCGATCCGGACTTCAATCGAACCGGTCAGCGGTATGCAGAGCAGCATCGCGGCGGCTGATCTTGAGGCCACAGTGCAGGCCAATCACCGCCCCCTTCACCCGGGGCAGAAACAGCAGGGTGAAAACCGCCAGGGGAATCAAGGTTCCGGGTATGGCCAGGACCAGAGGCGCTTTCCAGATGACCGGAAACAGCAGCAACGGGATGACCACCAGGTGCCCTGTGATCAGGATGGTGAAATAGGCCGGCCCGTCGTCGGAAGGATATTGCGCCAGGTCATGACCGCAGACCGGGCACAGCGGATTGACTTTCAGATAGCGCCAGAACAACGCCCCCTGGCCGCAATTTGGACATCGGCCCCGCGCGCCGCGCAGCATTGCGCCAGGCACGCCGGCCGGTTTGAGAAGGCTCATCGCCGCCGGTATGGCTGTTCTCCCTGTCGGGCGGAAGGGGCTTGCGGCGTCCTAGAGCCTGATGGTCCAATCGGATCGCCGCGATGGGAGGACGACAACGTGGACGCGAAAGTGTCGGGAAGAGACGGGCAGGACTACGCCACCTCGACCGCCTCCGGCCTCGTCGCGGCCCTGGCCGCGCGCCGGGTGAGCGCGCTGGAGCTGTTTGAAGCCGCCGTCGAGCGCATCGAGCGCCTGGACGGTCCAATCAACGCCGTCGTGGTGCGCGATTTCGATCGGGCCCGCCAGGCGGCGAAGGCGGCGGACGCGGCCATCGCCCGCGGCGAGCGCCGGCCGCTGCTCGGCCTGCCGATGACCGTCAAGGAGGCGCACAATGTCGAGGGCCTGCCCACGACCTGGGGGTCCGAGGCGTTCACGGGTTGGATCGCACCGGCCGATTCGGTGGGCGTGGCCCGGCTGAAGGCGGCCGGCGCGGTCATCCTCGGCAAGTCCAATGTGCCCCCGTTCCTGGCCGACTGGCAGGCGGACAATCCGGTCTATGGCCGGACCAACAATCCCCACGATCTGGCCCGCTCGCCCGGCGGCTCTTCGGGCGGCGGCGCGGCGGCCCTGGCCACCGGTATGGTCCCGCTCGAGTTCGGATCGGATATCGGCGGCTCGATCCGCGTGCCGGCGGCTTTCTGCGGCGTCTGCGGTCACAAGCCGAGCTACAACCTCATTCCCCAGCGCGGCCACACTCCACCCGGACTGGACGGCGGTGGCGTGGTGCTGGCCGTGGTCGGTCCCATGGCCCGCTCGGCGGCCGACCTCGAGCTGGCCCTGGACGTCCTGGCCGGCCCCGAAGACGTTGAGGCGGTCGGCTATCGCCTCGCCCTGGCCCCGCCACGCCACGCGCGCCTGGCCGACTACCGCGCGCTGGTGATCGATGCCCATCCTTCGGCGGCGATCGCCGACGAGGTCCGCGCGGCCCTGAACGAAACCGTGCGCCGGATCGAGGCGGCCGGAGCCGAGGTCGCGCGCGCCAGCGATCTGCTGCCCGACCTCGCCGCCGCCCATGACCTCTATCGCTCTATGTTGCTCACGGCCGTGTCGCGCGGCGGGCCGCCGCCGCCGGACCTGATGTCGGCGCACGAATGGATGAACGCCCTCGACCATCAGGTGATCATCCGCCGGCAATGGGCGAAACTGTTCGAGGCTTTCGACGTCGTCCTGGCCCCGACATTCGGGGTTGTCGCCTTTGAGCACATGACTGCGCCCATGCCGGAACGCACGCTCACCATCGACGGCGTGGTGACGCCCTATTTCGACCAGATCGCCTGGCCCGGCATCGCCACCCTCGCCAACCTGCCGGCGACGGCGATCCCGATCGGGGCCACCAAGGCCGGCCTGCCCATCGGCGCCCAGGTCATCGGTCCTTATCTCGAGGACCGCACCGGCCTGGCGTTTGCCCGCCTCGTCGCGGATCTGTGAGCGAG
>DASXMK010000336.1:0-19648 GCA_036495705.1 Caulobacteraceae bacterium
GGACCCAGGGGTGAAGAAACGTCGGCGCTTGCGGCCCTGGGTCCCGCATCTTCGGCCTTCGTGCGGGATGACGGCGATTTTCATATGCAATAGCCCTGCCCTCAGGGGGAGGGGGACCGCCCCCGGGTCCGGCCAAAGGCCGGCCCGAGGATAAACTCCGCGGTGGAGGGGGTGGCTCGCGCAGGCAGGTGGGCTTGAGCCCCCCTCCCGGCCTATCGGCCGTGCTCCCCCCAGAGGGGGGAGAGAACGCCGCGAGATGACCCCTAAGCGGCGGGAGCCGTCCGCGCCTCGGCGTGATCGACGCCGTCCGGCCGGCTCGGCGCGACGGCTGGTTGCCGGGGCGGGGTGATCTGCGCCTGCGGCGCGGCGCGTTGCAGACGCAGCGAGCGACCCTGGAAGAACGCGCCGGTCTCGATGGCCAGCTGTTCGTGGGTGATATCGCCCTCCACGTGCGAAGCGCTGTACAGCCGCACCTGCTTGGCGGTGATCGAGCCGGAGACGCGGCCGCGGACTTCCACCGCTTCGGCGAACACTCCGCCTTCGACCAGGCCGCCTTCACCGATGGTGACGCGCTCGACCCGGACATCGCCGGTGATCGCCCCGTCGATCTGCACCTCGGTGCCGCCGGTGAGGCTGCCTTCGAGCTTGAGATCCGCTGAGATCAGCGACGGCGATTTCTTGACCGGCGTCGCCGGGCCGGCGGGCTTGACCTCACCCATCGGCTGGGTCGCGCCGTTGCTGGCTCCCGGAGCGGGAGGGGTCTGGGGATTCTGTGGTTTACTGAACATGGCTCGGCCTTGGTTGGACGCTGGGACGCCGCGGCCCATACTCCGGCGCGCGGCGGCCAAGCCTTAACCCTGTCCAGCCCCCTGCGCCAGTGGCCGCCGATTCGGATCAGGCGGCAATGCTCCGCGCGGCGGCCAGAACTTCGGCCACGTGCCCCGGCACTTTCACCTTGCGCCACACCCGCCGGATCACGCCCTGGCCGTCGATCAGCCAGGTCGAGCGATCGATGCCCATGTACTTGCGGCCATACATGCTCTTCTCGATCCAGGCCCCGTAGCGCTCGACCACATCGTCGTCCTTGGCCGAGCCGAGCAGGGGGCCCAGGCCATATTTGGCTTTGAATTTTTGGTGACTGGCGACCGAATCCTTGGAGACCACCACGACCACCGCCCCGGCCGCCGCGAAGTCGGCCGCCGCGGCCGTGAACCCCTGCGCCTCGGCCGTGCACCCGGTCGTGTCGTCCTTGGGATAGAAATACAGCACCACGGTCTTGCTCCTGAGCGCCTTGAGGCTCACCGGGCCATCGGCGCCGGGGAGGTCGAAGTCGGGGGCGGGATCGCCCACCTTGAGTTCAGCGGACATTCTTGCCTCCTATTTCACCACTAGGCGTTTGCGGGCGTTGCCCTTGCGGAGCTCCGCCTCGGCCCCCGAAATCGTCACCGCCGCATTGGCGTCGGCGACCTTTTCGCCGTCGATCCGAAACCCGCCGCCGGCGATCTGCCGGCGGGCGTCGGAATTCGACGTGGCGAAACCAGCCAGGACCATCAGGGCGGCGTTGCTGAGCCCAGCCAGATCCTGGGTCGAGACCTCCACTGTCGGCAGATCCTCCGACAGCCGGCCTTCCTCGAACGCCGCCTTGGCCGCCCCTGCCGCCGCCTCGGCCGCGTCGGTTCCATGCAGCAGGGCCGTGGCTTCGTTGGCCAGCACTTTCTTGGCCTCGTTGATCTCGGCCCCGCCCAAGGCCTCCAGCCGGGCGATCTCGTCCAGCGGCAGCTCGGTGAACAGGCGCAGGAAGCGGCCAACATCGCCGTCCTCGGTGTTGCGCCACATCTGCCAGTAGTCGTAGGGGCTGAGCCGTTCGGCGTTCAGCCACACCGCCCCGCCCAGGGTCTTGCCCATCTTCTGGCCCGAACCGGTGGCCAGCAGGGGCGTGGTCAGGCCAAAGGCGGTCTTGCCGCTCACCCGGCGGATCAGCTCGACGCCGTTGACGATGTTGCCCCACTGGTCGGACCCGCCCATCTGCAAGACGCAGCCAAGGCGGCGGCTGAGCTCCAGGTAGTCGGTCGCCTGCATCAGCATGTAGTTGAATTCGAGGAAACTCAGCGGCTGCTCGCGCTCCAGGCGCAGCCTGACGCTGTCGAAGGCCAGCATCCGGTTGACGCTGAAATGCACCCCGTATTCGCGCAGGAACTGCACATAGCCCAGCGCATCCAGCCAGCCGGCGTTGTTGACCATCAGCGCCCCGCTCGGCGGATCGCCAAAGGTCAGGAACTTGGCGAACGTCTGGCGGATGCTGGCCATGTTGGCGGCGATGGTCTCATCGCTGAGCAGCGGGCGTTGCTGGTCCTTGTCGGTGGGATCGCCAACCTTGGTCGTGCCCCCGCCCATGAGCACGATCGGCCGGTGGCCGCATTTCTGAAGCCAGCGCAGCATCATGATCGAGATCAGGTGGCCGATGTGCAGGCTGTCGGCGGTGCAGTCGTAGCCGACATAGGCGGTCAGCGGCCCGGCCCGCGCCGCCGCGTCCAGGGCCTCGGCGTCGGTGCATTGGTGGATGTAGCCGCGCTCGCTCATCACGCGCATGAAATCCGAGCGCGGGACGAAGGTCTGGCCGGGGGTGGGTTGTACGGACATGGGGCGGCTCCTGTTGGTTATCCGGGCCGGAGACCGTCTCCCGTGAACTGAGCCGCCGCCGACCGGTTGGCGGCTGGGCGTGACTGACCGGCCGCTCGCTTAAGGGTGCGAGCGGTAATAGCGAGGCGCGAAAAGGGCGCGGCGGGTCATGGGGCCTAGCTACGGTCGCAGCCCGCGGCCGTCAAGGCGGGTGGACGAATGCCACTGCCCCCTGGCCATCGACATTATTGGTCCCTCTGCGTGCTCCGCGCTTCTCCGCGACCTCCGCGTTATCCTTGGCGGCGGAAAGAGCGCGCGGAGGAGGCCCCAGAGCCCGCAGAGGCGATATGCATGGGAACGCAGGACTCTATACCCCTCCCAATGAACCGACCCTTCAGACCGTGCGAGCCCCCTTAAACCAGGAACATCATTCCGGCGGGTTGTCAGGTGACTCGTCGGCCAGGCGCCGCCAGTCCTCGGCGAGTTTGCGGAAGTGCGCGCGCAGCGCTTCGGTCGAGGCGCGGGCCGCGGCCTCCTCGTCCCTGGCCGCCAGGTCCAGACATTCCTGTCGCGAAAGCATCCGAAGACCACCCCACACGGGTCAAATTCCTGGTGCGTCGCCGACGCCGAACTCACCCGCGAAAAACCTGCCCAGGAAAGAGAACCTGGAGCGCCACTCCGATACGGTGAGACGCGACGCTCCAGGAACACGCGGGTACAACGCCGGCCTTTCGGACGGCGGGGAGGAGATATAGACGCTGCAGTGCAGCATTCCGAGCGCCAGGCACGCCAGCGTCTTGGCATTTTGCGCCAGAAGCGTAGTGTTGTTCGGCAAGCTGCTGGCGGGCCGATATGAGCGCTGCCGAGATCCTCGAAAACCTGCCCATGCCGATGGGCTATTTCCGGCTCATCCTGCGCTGGTTTGGCGATACGCCGGAGCGTCGGGCGGCGATTTTGGCCGGAACCGGCATGACCGAAGCGGTGCTCGCCGATCCGTCGGCCGACATCAGCGCCTTCCAATTCATGCGCCAGATCGACAACGTCACCGCGCTGTGCGGCGAGGGCTGGACATTGGCTTCGCCGGAGCTCTGGCACCACGCCAATCGCGGGGCGCTGGGCGTGGCCGCCCTGACGGCGCCCAACCTCGGCCGCTCACTTGAGATCCTGGCGCGCTACTCGCCCACGCGGGCGTCGTACAACCGGGTGACTTTCAGGCGTTCCCGGTCGGAAGGGCGCCTCGACTATGATCCGCTTGTCGCCCTCGATGAGCCGCGGCGTCGCGCCCTGTCCGAGATTCGCTTCATGTATATGCACTCTCTTGTTGCGACCATCCTCGGCCGCCCGCCCGCCGAAGCGCGCTACCAGTTCGATTGCGCCGAGCCGGCCTACGCCGATCGCGTTCGCGCCGCGCTCAGGGGTGTGGTCACCTATGACGCCGACCATTGCAGCTTCGCCATGCCATCGGATCATTTCGACGAGCCGTCGCTATTTTTCGACCCGACCTTGCATGCCCGGGCCGTCGAGGAATTGGATCGCGCCCTGCAGCGGCTTTCCAGGCCCTTCGAACTGCGCGGCCAGGTGGACCGGCTCCTGCACACCATGCCGGGAACCCGGCTGGACGCCGAAACGGCGGCCCGGGCGCTCGGCGTCTCGCGGCGCACTTTGACCCGCCGGCTGGGAGAGGGCGGCGTGGGCTTCCGCGAACTCCTCGACGGCGAGTTGAGGACACGGGCGCGGCGGTTGTTGGACTCTGGCGGGCTGTCGCACGCCGAGATCGCCGATCGCCTGGGCTACGCCGATCCCACCAGCTTCAGCCGCGCGTGCCGAAGGTGGTTCGGCGCCGCCGTTTCGTAGCGATGGGGCGCCGGCCGCTGAGCCGCCGCCGCCGCCGACAAGTCCTCTCGTCCGGGTTCGGGCGTTAGTTCTTGGCCGCAGCCGTCGCCGGAGTGTCGGACGCCACGCTCCAGGCGATCTTCCAGGTCCCGTCCGGCTGCAGCTTGTAAGCCCAGATGTTGTTGCCGGTTTCAGTGACCTTCTTTTTGGTCTTGGGGTCGGTGAAGTCGAACGTGTAGGTCGACCGGTCGATCGCCATGTCGCCCGAGGCGGCCACATCGACGGTTTCGTCGGCTATCGACATTTGCGCGTCTGGACTGACGGCGAGGAACTGCTGGAAGCCTTTTAGATCTGCAGCTGGGCCGACCAAATTGGGCTCGCCGTGGAACATCACAAGTACGTCGGGCGCGTCGTGGGTCACGGCCTTGGGCCCATCGTGGGCGTTGATCGCGGCCACGGTTGCGGCGACGTCGGCCTTGATGGTGTCGGCGATCTTGCCGGTGTCGGCCGCCGGCGCAGCGGCCTTGGGCGGCGGCGTGCAACCGCCAAGCGATGCGGCCATGAGCCCGGCCATCGCCGCGCCCGCGAGCTGGATTTTTGTCATTTTGAGGTCCCCCCTAATGGACCGCCGACGACTGTTTACCTGTCCTGACCCATGGTCAAGCTTGTCGCTCGACACCCCGCGGCGCGCGGCGCATAGTTTTGGCCGGAGCGGTCGCGCGGGCTCGCGGTGCGCTGACGACCGCGCCCTATCTGGGGGGAACAGCCCATGCAGAGGGCCTGGTTCGCGCTTGCCGCCGCTGCGGCGGTGTTCGTCTCATCGGGGTTCGTCGCCGGCGCGCGCGCTGCCGAGCGCTGGGAGATCTTCACCCGCCCCCCGCCGTTGCCGCCGGCCCAAATGGAGGGTCGGGTCGTCCACGACGGGGCGCGGATCTGGTTCGCCACTTTCGGCGCCGGTCCGCCGGTGATCTTGCTGCACGGTTTTGGCGGCGCCAGCGACAATTTTGGCTTCCAGGTTCCGGCGCTGATCGCTGACGGGCGTCGGGTGATCGTCATCGATAGCCGAGGCCAGGGGCGCAGCACGCATGACGCGCGCGAGTTCAACTACGAGCTCATGGAGTCGGATGTTGTCGCGGTCATGGATGCCATCGGCGTCCGCAAGGCGGATGTTGTTGGCTGGAGCGACGGGGCGATCCTCGGCCTCATCATGGCGATGAAGCATCCCGAGCGGACAAATCGCATCTTCGCCTTCAGCCCCCTGATGGACACCAGCGGCTATGCGAAGGATTGGCTGTCAAAGCCCATCATGGCCCCGGTCATTGAGGCCAGCACGGCCGACTATCTGCGACTGTCTCCGAACCCGGGCGATCTTCAAGTCCTCATGGACGAAGCCGGAAAGCTGTCCGCGACACAACCCAACTACACGGCCAATGACCTGGCCAAGATCCATGGGCCAGCGATCGCCATCGTCGACGGCGACCACGAGGAGCTGATCCCACCGGAGCACACCCGATATATCGCCCGCACCATACCCGGAGCGAAGCTGATCATCCTGCCGGGCGTGAGCCACTTCGCGCCCGGTCAGGCGCCTGACGAATTCAACAAGGCGATGATCGACTTCCTGGACGCGCGTTAAATCGTGGGCGCTGGCGGCGAAAAACGACTGCTGATCGCGACCTGGGACGGCGCCGGCAATCTGCCGCCGATCCTGGCGCTGATCGAGGCGTTCGCGCGCCGCGGACACGAAGTCCACGTCATCGGCCACGACGTGCAGAAATCCCAGATCGAGGCCGCCGGCGGCGCTTTCATCGCCTTTGAGACTGCGCCGCAATGGGACCAGGGCGCTGGCGTCGCCCGCTCGTTGGGCGCGGACCCGGCCACTATGGTCAGGGTGTTTGCCGAGACGTCGCGCGACGACATTCTCGCTGCCGCCAATCGCCTGCATCCGGCCGCCGTCCTCATCGACTGCATGCTCCCGGCGGCGCTGAATGCCACTGGGCGCGCCGGCTACGAGACGGTGGCGCTGGTGCATGCGCTCTACAGTTTCTTCGCCTCTCCGGCCTCCATGGGCGGCGCCTGCGGCAGAGCCATAGACAGGGCCGATCTGGCGCTCGGACTGAGCTACGCGGGGTTCGACAAGGACGCGAGATTCCGTCCAAACCTTGTGTTCGTGGGGCCGGCGCGGCCCGAGATTGCCGGCGCGGAGTGGCCACGGCGGGCGCCCGAGCGACCCCTGGTCGTCGTCAGCATGAGCACCGGCCTGCAGGGCGCGGAAGGAGTGCAGAAAAAGCGACTGCAGTGCGTGTGCGACGCCCTGGCCGGCTTGGAGGTCGAGGCCCTGGTAACCACCGGGCGTGGCATCCCGCCCGATAGCCTTACGGCGGGTTCCAACATCACGCTCGAGCGGCGCGTGGCGCATGATCTCGTCCTCCCCCAGGCCGATCTGCTGATCACCCATGCCGGCCACGGCACGGTCATGGCGGGCCTTACCTTTGGGGTTCCCATGCTGTGCCTGGCGCCGCTCGCCGACCAGCCTATGAACGCGGCCAGGGTCGCCGAGCTCGGTCTCGGCGAGGCGCTGGATCCGGCGGCGTCGAGAGCCGACATCGCGCAGGCGATCTCGCGCCTGCTGGGCGATCCCGCGGTCAAGGAGCGATCACGCGCGTTCGCGGCCGCCGTCGCCCTCGAGCCAGGCATTGAGATGGCTGTCGAGCTGGTGGAGGCGCTGGCGGTCCGGGGCAGGTGACTGCCGTGGCCGGCCGGATGCTGGCCTCGTCCGGCCCGGCCGTCTAGGTTCGGGGGCATGACCAACGGCGACGCCCTGCTGGCGGCGGACATGGCTCTGCGCGGCGGCGTGGTGCTGCTGCTCCTGACCCTGGCCGCGGTGGTCACGCGCGACCGCGGCCGCGCTCCGTCGGCCCGGCTAGGGTCTCTGTTCGCCATCGGCGCGGCGGCCTACGCCGTCTGCTCGGCGGCCGGGTTTCATGACCAGGCGGCCTGGTGGACGGCCCCGATCCTGGCCCTGGCGGCGGGCAACAACGTCGTCTTCTGGATGTTCGCCCGGGCTCTGTTCGACGACGCCTTCCAGCCCCGCTGGCGCCACCTGGCGATCTGGGCCGCCGTGGTCGCCCTGGCCAGCGTCCGCATGCTGGTGCTGCGGCCCGAGGGCTCGCCGCTGACCGCCCCCGTGGGCGTGATCCTGACCCTGCTCTCCATCGGCTTCGCCGGCGCGGCGATCGTCCAGACCCTGGCCACCTGGCGCGACGATCTGGTCGAGCGCCGGCGCGCCATCCGGGTGTTCGTGGTCGCCGCCAGCGCCGTCTACACCATCCTCACGAACGGGGCCGAACTGGTCGGACTGGATCGCCTGGCGCCGCGCACGGCCAGCCTGGCCGGCGCCGCCGGCCTGGCGGCCATCGCCCTGGCGGTCGCCTGGTCGGTGCTGCGCGCCAGCCCCGGCCTGTTCGACGGCCGCGGGTCAGAGCCCACCAACCGCGCCGACGCCCCGCTCACCCCCGCCGATGACGCCTACCTCGCGGCCCTCGACCGGGCGGTGACCTATGACCGCATCTATCGTCAGGAGGGCCTCTCGATCGGGGCGCTGGCGGCCGGGCTCGGCCTGCCGGAGTATCGCCTGCGGCGCCTGATCAATCAGGGCCTCGGCCACCGCAACTTCTCCAGCTTCCTCAACGAGCACCGGATTGGCGAGGCCAAGGCGGCGCTCGGCGATCCGGCCCAGGACCCGGTGCCGATCCTGACCATCGCCCTGGACGCCGGTTTCGCCTCGCTGGGCCCGTTCAACCGCGCTTTCAAGGCCGAGACCGGCATGACGCCCACCGAATACCGTCGACTTCGCACCGAGCAAGCCCCGGTCCTGGAAGACCGGCTGCAGGTTTCGGCTAGCCGAAATTAGAAATCGGCGCGCCCGGCGCCGCCTCTGCCCCGACAAGCCTCGGCCATCGCCAGGCGCGTCCATGCCGGACGCACGGCGAGCCGAGGATCTTACCCATGCCGTTCAATCGCTCACACTTCGCCGCCGGCCTGACCGCCGCCTTGGCCTGCACCACCGCCGCCGGCTGCACGACCCTTCCCCAGGCGGCGGCCGTCGCCACCGGCTTTGCCAGCCATCAGCTGTGCTCGGCCGTGTTTGTCTCCGGCCAGGACCCCAAGACCGCCTATGACCAGGTGGTTGCCCCCAATCTCGGTCCGGCCGGCCCGCTGATGAGCCACAGCGTCGATCTGGTCCATCGCGAAGTCGTCGCCAAATTGGCCGGCCTCTCGCAGGCGCGGGCGGTCTACCGCGGTTCGCAAGGCTGTTTGGTCGTGCGTGGCGACGGACCCGCGCCGGCGGCGATCGACCCGGCCCCGGATCCGCAGGCCCCACGCCTGGCCCCCATCGCCGGTCCGGATGTTGTCGCGCCCGCGACCCCGGCCCTGGCCGGCGTCCTCGATCGCGCCTTCACCGAGCCAACCGCTGGTCCGCATCGCTGGACCAAGGCCGTGGTCATCGTCCACGACGGCCGGATCGTCGCCGAGCGCTATGCCCCCGGCTATGGCATGGCCACGCCCGAGATCGGCTGGTCGGTGAGCAAGTCGGTGGTCAACGCCCTGATCGGCGTCCTGGCGCGTGAAGGCCGGTTGAATACCGCCGCCCCAGCCCCGATCGCCGCCTGGTCGGCGCCGGGCGACCCGCACCACGCCATCTCGATCGACAACCTGCTGCGTATGACCAGCGGCACAGACTTCGGGCAGTCGCTGGAGGCGGGGGCGGCAGCGGCCTTCGATCCCACCGCGCGGATGATGTTCGCGACGGACGACATGGCCGGCTATGCCCAGAGCGCGCCGGTCAAGGCCCCCCCGGGGCGCCTGTGGACCTACAGCAACGGCAACACCCTGCTACTGTCACGGATCGTCAGGGACCAGGCCGGGGGCGACGCCGCCTCGACCCTGGCCTTCGCCCGGCGCGAGCTGTTCGACAAGCTTGGCATGGAGCATGTGGTCATGGAGTTCGACGGCGTCGGCACGCCGATCGGCTCGAGCCACATCTTCGCCTCGGCCCGCGACTGGGCGCGCTTTGGCCTGTTGTATCTCAACGACGGCGTGGTGGGCGGCGAGCGCATCCTGCCCGAAGGCTGGGTCGACTATTCGGCCAGGTTCACGCCCGGCAGCGAAGGCTTCAGTTATGGGGCCGGATTCTGGACCAACCGCGGGACAGACCGCGCCGCCGCCGCCCGGGTCGCCGCCGGCTTCCCGGCCGACTCGTTCATGGCCCGCGGCAGTTACGGCCAGGCCATCGTTATCGCCCCGGCCGAGCATCTGGTGATCGTGCGCCTGGGCGTCTCCTATGGGCCGATGAGCGATGCCGCCGACATCGCCCAACTGACCCGCGAAACGGTGGCGGCGCTCAGGTAGCTGATAATCTCGTCAGCCCATCAAGCCGTGCGGCGGCGGCATGGCCGCCCACAGTTTGCGCATCTCGCCGCGCGGGTCGTTCTCCACCCGCGTGTCGGTGTCGAACACCATGGTGGCGCGACGGGCGACGTCATAGGCGGGCCAGTGCGGGATCTTGCCGTTATTGGGATCGCCGGTCTTGGCGAAGGCGACCCACGCCGAGGCCAGGCGTTGGCACATCGTCCTGGCCCCGGCCGAGCCGACGCCGATGATGTTGTCGCGCACATTGTAGAAGGTGGCCGAAACGTCGGTGCCGTGCACCGCGCCGAACTTGCCGTCGTAGCCGGGGCTGGGCCAAGCCCACAGGTACATATACGCCGGGGCCCGGCCCGCCGCCGCCTTGAGTTCGGCCTGGGTGAAGGCCGAACGGCGGAACCCCGCGTCCGAAACGATCTGGCACTGGATCAGGAACGGCGACTTGTTGGGATTGGCGCCGCGGTAGAGCGACCAGATGGCGTCGGCCTTGTCGCCGTAACGCTTGGCGAGCGCCGCCCGCACGCCGGCTTCATCGACATCGAAGTTGGTCAGCGCCAGCGCCGCCTCCTCGAGGGCGGTGGAGATGATCATCGGCACCTCGAGGGATTCCGCCGGCGCGGCCGGATCGAACGGGTGGTGGGTGAGGTAGTGGCCGTCCAGCACCGGTCCAAAGCCGCCGCCCGGTCCACCCGCGCCCATGGCCACCTGGGCCGACAGAAGTTGGCGCCACGAGAGCTTCTGGATGTTGGCGACATTGGCCTTGGTGAGGCCGAGCTTGTCGATGAACGCCGCCGCGGTCTTGGCCGAGTCCTCGCGCGTGGCGAAGCGCAGCTGCGAGCCGCTCTGCACCGCGGCCCGATGGAACAGGCCCTTGGCCGCCGGCGTCGCCAGCATCGAGGTGGTCTTGGCACCGCCGCCCGACTGCCCGAAGATCATCACCCGCCCGGGATCGCCGCCGAACGCGGCGATGTTGTCGCGCACCCATTCCAGCGAGGCGGTCAGGTCCATGATCCCGCAAACGCCAGCGAAGGCGAACTCCGGCGGCGCGCCGGCGTCGATCAGATTGGTGTAGCCGAACGCGGCCAGGCGATGATTGACGGTCACCACCACCACGTCGCCGAAGCGCGCCAGCTGCGCGCCATCGTATCCGGGCCCGTTGCCCGAGCCGGTGGCGAAGCCGCCGCCATGGAATGAGACCAGCACGGCGCGCTTGGCCCCGTCGTTGACGCCCGGCGTCCACACGTTGAGGTGGAGCACGTCCTCGCCCATGCCCCCATCGCCCACGTGCCGGTCCCACTGGATCATCATCCCGTAGTCGCTGCGCAAGTCCGCCGGCGTCTGCGGCGAGATCGGCCCATAGCCGATGCACTCGCGCACCCCCGCCCAGGGCTTGGGCCTTTTCGGCGGCATGTAGCGGTTGGCCCCGCCCGTCGGCGCGCCGTAGGGGACGTATTTGAATTCCTTGATCCCGGCGTTGACGATGCCCTGGACCTTGCCATTGGTCGTCTCGACCACCGGGAAGAGGTCGCCCGAACCGCCGCCGCCCAGCGGACTTGCCGGACGCGGGGCGGAGGGGGCGGGCTGCGCGGCCGCCTCGCCAACCAGCGCCGCGGATCCGGCCGCCAGCAGCACCGACCCGGCCCCAAGCACCGCGCGGCGGCTTGCGCCTGTCTGGTCCATCATCCTGGATGTCACGTTGGCCTCCCGCGTTTTTTTGTGCGCGACAAAATTCGGCGCAAGACGGCCGGCGGTCAACCGTTGCTCGGGACGAGTGAAGGCGGACGCTTCGAGCGTCAGCGTGGCGACGGCCCAGGCGAGTGTGGCCGCTCCTAAGCGGGCGGCCCGCGACCCAGCCAGGCGTCCTCGGCGGCGTAGTCGAACATCGCCTGGAGGTATGGGACAAAGGCGACGCCGGCGGCGGCCAGGGCCTCGGCGGAACGGCAGGCCGCTCCGATGGCCTGGGCATAGCTGGCCACGGGTCGGTAGCCCAGGGACTTAGCCCGCGATGTGTCGGCGATCATGGGGCGGGGGACGCTCCACGGCGTCTCCCCGACCCCGTCCTTGGGCGCGCCGTCGATGAGCACGAACTCCGGCGCCGCGCCGTAGAGATCGGCGATCGTCCGGCCCATCTCGACGACGCTTGGCGCTTGTGGATCGGCGGCGTTGAGCACCCGCGTTCCTGGCGTTTCCAAGGCCACTCTGATCAGCGCGGCGATGTTGCCCGTGGCGCTGGTGTGGAAACGGCTTTCGCCGCGCCAGGCGAGCGGGATGCGCTCTCGCCGATCGAGGATGCGCTTGACGAACCACCACTCGCGCGGGTGCGTGGAGCCCGGGCCATGGATGGCGAACGGGCGCAGGATGGTCACCGGCCGCCGGCTTTGCTGCAGCAGCGTCTGCTCCAGGGCGGCTTTGCGCGTGGAATAGGCGCCGGTCCCCGGCGCGACCGTCGTCTGGTCCTCTGTGATCGGAACCGGAAAGTCGGGAAAGCCGCCCTCGGCGGCCTCGTCCAAGGTCCTGCCGGCGGCGTCGCAGTAGACGCTGCCCGACGAGATGACCACGAACGCGCCGACGTCGGCCGCAATGCCGAGGAGCTGGCGCGCATGCGCCTCGTCGAAGGCCACGGTGTCGATCACCGCGTCCGCCCCGCCGCCGAGCGCCCGGGCGAGGGCCCCCGGCGCCTCCCGGTCCATGGCGACGACTTCCAGCTGGCGAGCCAGGTCGTCGGCCAGCCGGGCCGCCGTGCGCTGGGCCAGGCGCACCGACCAGCCGGCGCCCAGGAGGGTGCGGGCGGTCGCCTGGCCGATCTGCCCGCTGCCGCCGACGATCAGAGCCGTTTTGGGCATGGGCGATGCTTAGGGCTGGCTCCCTAAGTGTTGGAGTCGTCGCCCACCGCCTCAGCCATTAGGCGAATGTGAGCCAACAACTCGGCGGCGCTCTCATGATCGGGGCACCCGAACATGCCGGTCGGATGGCGCCCAGAGAGGACCACGGCCAGGAACGGCAGGCCGTCCTTCGGGGGCGGGTAAACCGCGTAACGCCTTTTCTTCATGGGCGCATATTAACGCCAGACTCGCGCGACGCCACCTCGCCGTGAACACGAATCGTCAAGCCAAAAGACCCGGGCGACCGCGCCCATGGTCAAGCCCATTGCCAGCCGCGCACGGCCGATGTCAGGGTTACGCTGCAACCTGAAAGATCGGGGTAGGGGGTGGGGCGATCCCGCCGCCAAGATCAACCATGTCCGCCGCTGACAACGCGCCCGACCTCGCCCAGGGCGGCGAGCCGCCCGCCCGGGGAACCGCGCTGGAGGTGTTCAGGGTCGCTCTGGGCCTGGGGCTGACCTCATTCGGCGGACCGATCGCCCACCTCGGCTATTTTGAGCGCACCTACGTGCGCCGCCGTCATTGGCTCTCCGCCGAGGACTTCGCTGGCCTCGTGGCGCTCTGCCAGATGGTTCCGGGACCCGCGAGCAGCCAGGTTGGCTTCCTGGTCGGCCTGCGTCGCGCCGGCTGGCCGGGGGCTTGCGCCGCCTGGCTCGGTTTCACCTTGCCCTCGGCGGTACTCATGTTGGCGTTTGCCTGGCTGGCCCCGCGCCTCAGCGGACCGATCGCCGAGGCTGTCTTTCACGGCCTCAAGCTGGTCGCCGTGGCGGTGGTCGCCCAGGCGGTGTGGAGCATGGCCGGCAAGCTGTGCCCCGACCGGCCTCGGGCAGCCCTGGCCCTTCTGGCCGCGGCCATCCTGCTTCTGTTCGGTGGAGCGACGATGCAGCTTGCGGCGCTGGCCGCCGGCGCCCTTGGCGGCGTGCTGCTCTGCCGCGACGTCGAGGGGCTGGCCGCGCCGCCGAAACTACCAATCGGGCGCCGCGCAGGCCTGGCGGCCATGACGGTGTTCGTCGTCCTGCTGCTGATTGCGTCGCCGCTCGCGGGGCAGGCTCCCCGCTCGATGCTCGGTATGGCGGCGATCTTCTACAAGGCCGGGGCGCTGGTCTTCGGCGGCGGTCATGTGGTTCTGCCGCTGCTGCGCGACGCCCTGGTTCCAGGCGGCTGGGTCTCCGACAGCGCCTTCCTGTCGGGATACGGCGCCGCCCAGGCCGTGCCCGGACCGCTGTTCACCTTCGCGGCCTATCTGGGAGCGGAGATCGCACCGCATGGGGCGAGCCTTGGCGAGAGCACGCTCTGGTCATTGCTGGCCCTGGACATGATCTTCCTGCCCGGCCTGCTGGCCGCTCTCGCCGGCTTGGCGCTGTGGAGCTGGATCGGCCGGAATGCGGCGGCCCGCGGCGCCCTCGCCGGGGTCAATGCCGCGGTCGTCGGCGTGCTCGGCGCCGCCCTCTACAATCCGATTTGGACCAGCGCCATCCTCAGCGCCCGAGATCTCGCCGTTGCGCTCGTCGCCTTCACCCTGCTGGCGCGCTGGCGCCTGGCGCCGATCTTCATCGTGCTTTTGTGTGTGGCTTCTGCAGTGGGCTTGGCGCTCGTCCGCTGACGGTCGGCCGCGCGGGCTGGCCTTGGCCCACCTCGGGATCCGCCCGCGGGCGCCCGATCAAAAGCCATATTGCACCACGAGGCTGTAAATCGTGGCGTTGGTGTCCAGCAGCTCGAGGAAGGTTCCGGACCCGTCGTTGAGGGTCACGCCCGGTCCCACGCCATTGGTAAGCACGCTGGCCACATAGGGAATGCGCTGCTGCTGCACGACGACAGCGAGGCTCATCGCCGGGCTGAAGTCATATTCGACCTCGCCGCCGTATCCCGACACCGGCCGGGCGCGGTTGAGCACGGCGGTGAGCCCCTGATCGTTGTGGATATTGAGTTCGACCCATTCGGCCCCGTAGTCGCCGAATAGGGTCCACCGCAGCGGCCAGCTCGGCCATACCGCTCCACTGAGCGCAAGCTTGGCCCTGGCGCTGAAGCCCGGACCCTCGCCGCGGGTATGATCGCTGAACAGGAAATCGCTGGTCTGGCCCTGCGCGACCGCGTCGATGGTGCGCGTCTCGCCGAACGACCACCAGCGGGCGCCGAACTCGGCCCCGGGGGTGACTTCCAGAGGACCGATGGGCGTCGGCAGCGCAAATGCTCTGCCCACGCCGCCCTCGACTGAAAACTGCCGCTCCGATTGCCGCACGTCATAGCTGTTTACGCGGCTTTGGAACGCCGAGTTGAACTCGCCGCCGAGCTGGAATGCCTGACCGGTGAACGGCACGGCGAGCGCGTAGAGGAAGCACTGACCGGTCTGCGCGCTGAGGACCACGCAGCCCCGGACTTGCGGCGTGGCGGCCAGGTCGACATTGGGGGCGCTGGCCACGAGCGGTCCGGCCAGATGCTGATGGATCGTGCCGCTGTCGAGCCCAAGACCGACCGAGAGCCGCCATCCGGGCCGGTCGAACCCATCGGAGGCGAAGGTTGAACTCGCGCGCGCCTGGTTCTCCCAGGCATCGGTCTTCAGTCGGACCGATCCGGTCTGGGTGATGGTCGATGGAACGAAGGTCCCCCCTGGAAAGCTGACGGGACCCGTCGGGCTGGACGAGTTGAAGACATATATTCCGGACTGGGAAATGACCGGGATCGAGGTGGTCGAGCGGATATGATAATTGGCGGCCCCGTCGCTGATCCCGATGCGGACGCGCAGGGGCTGGGCCGTTTCGCCGGCTGGACCCGGGTTTGCCGCGACCACCGGCGTTGGGGCCTGCGCCACCCGCGATGGACCGGGTCCGGCCAGGCAGGCCGCCAGGATCGGCTGGCTGGCCAGGCGCACCTGTTCCGCCAGGGCCATGCGCGACTTGTAGTTATTCCATTCGGCATCGCCCGCGGCCCCGACCGGCCCAGACAGGGCGGCCCTGGCCACCGCCTCATTCGCCGCCTTCATGGCCTCCAGGGCCTGATCCTCGATCCGGCCGACGGCGACCTCATAGGCGGGGGTGTCGCATCGACGCGCGGCCGCCATGGCCTCGTCTGCGGCCCCGCCGGATGTTGCGGCCAGGGCCAGGGCCACCACGCTGAACATTCTCGCCACTCCAAGCAGGGTGGTCTACGCACAGGTCCAGCAAACCTGTCACCCCGCCGTCACTAAAACGCCGCGACGCGCGGATTGTCGAGCGTGGCGATCGCGAGTCTCCACGAGAAGCGCGGCCAATCGGCGGTAGTGTCTCAGTTTCCCAAATAGCCCCAGTTGACGAGCATGGCGCTTAGGACGGCGAGCGCTTAGCATCGAAGCATGAACGCAAACCGTCGAAGAGACATCGCTGCCTTCATAGCGATGTTATGCCTTGTCGCTCTGCTCGGGGTGCTGGCGCCTAGGTTGGGGGCGCCGATACTGTCCGCTCTCGGCGCGGGAGGCTTTGCGCTGTACTGGCGCCGATTCCACCCACCGAAGCCCAAGATCAACCCTGATGAGTCCGATGCCCAAGGGTCCTGAAGGCCAGAAGCGCCCCGGCGACGTGATTGGCGCCGCCGACGTGTCGATCAACACCGTGACCAAGCTGCTCATCGACGCGGGCGAGACGTGCGGCCCTCGGTAAGCGCGGCCCGCGCGGCAACTACAAGCCCCGCAAATCTAATTTGGGAAACTGAGACAATACCCAATCGGCTTGCGGCAGGTGAAAATCCTGGGCTGTGCTAAGCAGCCGAAAAGGGCCTCAAGGCCTTGGTGAAAGAGCCGAGAGCGGCGTGTCCGAAGTCTTCATCTCCTACGCCCGCCTCCAGGAGGCGGAGGCGGCCGCGACGGCGTAAAGGATCTCCGAGAGTCCGGACTAGCCGAACGTAGACGGTGAAAGGTGGCGGAGCCTGGTCCAACCAGTTGCGGGGAAGGGCTTTATCCCGCCCAGCGCAACTCGGCGCGCACCGCCTCGGCGTCCGCGGCCGCATCGACGCGGCGCGAGCGGTCCTCGAAAGCCTGCCACGTTGCAGCGTCCCAGACACGGGTGGTCAGACGCGCCTTGAGCAGTTGGCGCACGCGCGGCAGGTCACCGAGTTGCAGCGCGGCCGTGACCATGATCTGGTCGTAGAGGTCCTGCTGGGCGTGGCTCGCGCCCAACTCGCCGTGGCGCTGGCGCAGCGCCAGCATCCCGTCCAGCGCTTCACGCGGCCGGTTCTTGCAGAACATCGCCGCGGCCAGGCTGAGTTCGCGCGCCAGTCCCGCCTGGGCCGAATTGGCCGCCGCCCGGCCAAGGTAGTCGAGGGCGGCTTCGGCGTCCGGACCCCGACCGCTGCGCGTCAGCGCCATGACCTGATGCATTGAGGTGAACCATAGGGTGGTCTGGGTGGACGTCTTCAGCGAGCCCTCCGCCAGCCGTGTCCAGCGCTCGCTCCCCACGTCGACGCCCTGGAACTCCAACCGGGCCAGCAGCGAGGCGCCGTTCTGGACATCCAGATAGAAGCCGGATGGCTGCGGATAGATCTCGCGGTCGAACAGCTCCAGCGCCGCGTCCAGTTCGCCTTGAGTGAGCCGAAACAGGCTCAGGTGCCACCACAGGTGGCCCCGGAAAAGGTTGTAATCGCCCAGGAACCGCGCCGCCTCGCTCAGAAATTCGACCCCTTCTTCGACGCGTCCCTGCATCTAGAACACATGGGTCAGGCCGTGGTGCGCCCACAGGTCCTGCGGCTGGATCGCCAACGCCGCGCGGGCGCAGCGCTCGGCCACGGCATACTGGCCGACCTCCTCCATGGCGAAGGCGTGCGCCGAGAGGAAGTGGCCAGCGCCTGGAGTATCGGCCCCCCAGTGGGTGGCCACCGTGGCGCTGATCTCAGCCTGGTGGCGTTTGTCGCCGGTCCAGAACAGCGCGCCGGTGTGCTGGCGCAGCGCCAGCAGATCCAGCGGCCACTCCACCACGATCCGCTCCCAGGCCGCGGCGCGGGCCGAAAGGTCTTGGTCGATCCACGCGCGCAGGGCCTCTTGGTGCAGGCGCTCGCGGCGATTGGCCGGCAAGGCCTCGGCCAGCGCCAACCGCTCCCGGGCCCTGGGGACGACATCCAAGGTCGCCTCGGACATCAGAGAATAGCCCTTCTGCACCTGGGCCATGGTGAAGTCCGGATACTGGGCCAGCAAAGCGTCGAGGCGATCGCCGACGCCCAGGCGGTAGTAGTAGATGTCGTCGATTACCGCATCGAGACGCTCGGCCGCCTTGGCATCAGCACCGGTGAGCGCCAGGCCGCGAGCGTCGCTGACTTCTCCCATGATTCCGCCCCCTCAGAGCCTCGCCGCCGCCCGCGCCCAGCTTCGAGCTTAGCCGGAAAGTTCCGACGCAAAATAGGCCCCCCTTGCCCGCGCGTCGATGCACTGCGCTCGCCCCAAACGTGCGTTTTGGGTCGATAGCGGCCCTGCGCCAGCGGCCGGAAATGGACACTCAGCCTTTGCCCTGACTCCGGACGTTCTGAACGTCCGCCGTGGGCGGAAAACCGCGCGTTGGCGGCCGATCCTATTCGAGCAGGCTCACCTTGCCCGTCTCCAGGGAATAGTAGCCGGCGACGATCTTCAGCTTGCCCTGTTTGATTAGATCGGCCAGGACCGGCGAAGCGGACGCCAGCAGATCAGCTTGGATCTTGGCGTTCAGCTTGGCCGTGGCTTCGTAGTCGTGATGGCCTTGTTCCACGGCGGGCTGCAGCGGTGCGTAGAGGGCGCTGATCTGCCCAGGGACGGCCTGACCACCGACCGCCGCCTTCACCGCGCCGCACCCTTGGTGGGCAAGGACCATGATGGCGCGCGTGCCCAGGACGGCCGCGCCATATTCAAGCGAGGCGATGACCTCGCTAGTGGCCACATTGCCGGCGACACGGGTCACGAACAGCCGCCCGATGCTCTGGTCGAAGACGAGTTCGGCCGGCACGCGGGAGTCGGCGCAGGAGAGCACGGCCGCGAAAGGCTCCTGTTTGGAGACCGTCCCGGCTCGGAGCAGATCCAGATCCTCCTTGAACGAGGCCAGGTCGTTGGCGACAAAGCGCGCGTTGCCGGCCATGAGCTGATCGAGGGCCCTGTCAGGCGTCATAGAGGTCTGCGCTGTGGCCGTGGGCGGGCATAACACCCAGCCGCCGCCAACCACCATCGCAGCGCCGGCGAGGAAGCGGCGCCGAGGGACAGCGACGCTTCCCGAACGGGAGATCTTGGATCCGGGGCCGGCTACGCTCGCGGCGCACCCACATCCCAGCGTCATGACCTGATGATCCATCCCCGTGCCTCCGGTCTGGCGGAAAGGCATTCTATCAACGATTAACTGCTGTGTATGGGTCGGTAGCAGCCCGCGCGCGTCGGGTCTCTCTGACGGTCAATCTGGCGCGGTGCGGTGGTCGTGAGTGAAGTAGATCCACACGAACATCAGCGCCGCCAACAGGATCAACGCCGCGCCGATGACGGCTCCGATCTCCTGATGGGCCATGATCGCGAGCATGATGCCGGGGGCGAAGACCAGTACGCCGGCGACGTGGACAATGCATTGAGGCCAAGTGAGCGGGGAACTGGCCAACCTGGGATACGCGCGATGGATCAAGCCATAGAGCGTCGAGGTGACGAATCCGACCAGGTTCCAGTGGGCATGGACATCGGCGTACTGGAAGCTGTGGGTCATGCCCATCCACACGCCAAATCCCATGCCGATGACGAGAAAGGTCAGACCGAGGCCGATAAACACCACATGCACGCGCATTCGCTCTCCCCCGTAACGTTCATGAACCTGCCATCCAGTTGCACAGGAAAAGGGATCGAAGTCATCTCATCCGTCCGTTTTCGCCGCGGCCCAGGGTCGTTACCGTTCGTTCGCCCCCGACACTGGACATTCTCAACG
>DASXMK010000337.1:0-1576 GCA_036495705.1 Caulobacteraceae bacterium
CCGATCCCGGCACTGCACGCACGGCCTGGTTCGGCGTCGCCGGCTCCAGGAAGCGCAACAGTTCGACCACGTCCTGGGGAAACGAATCGGCGCCGTCTGCGAGGTGGCGCCGCAGCGCCCGCGCGGTCAGGGCGTCGGTTCCCGGGGCGCGGCCGAGGCCCAGGTCCACGCGACCCGGATGCAGCGCCGCCAGCGTGCCGAACTGCTCGGCGATCACCAGAGGCGCATGGTTGGGCAGCATCACGCCGCCGGAGCCGATACGGATCGTCGAGGTCCCGGCGCCGACGTGCGCCAGGGCCACGGCCGTGGCGGCGCTGGCGATGCCGGGCATATTGTGATGCTCCGCCATCCAATAGCGGCGAAAACCCAGGCGCTCCGCATGGCGCGCCAGGTCCAGGCTGTTGCGCAGCGCCCCGCCCGCATCGCCGCCCTGGATGATAGGGGCCAGATCGAGAACCGAAATCTCCGCCATGGCCGACATATAAGGCCGAAGGACCGGTCCGCACGTTTCCCGCCGCTTCCCATCGGCCGCCCGCCCCCCTAAACCGCCGATCACCGACACTTAAGGACGGACCCCTCTCGTGAACGCCGCCTTCGTCTGGTTCCTGAACGCCGGGACGTGGTTCCTCGGGACGGTCGTGTTCATCGCCCTCGTGGGGGCCTGCGAGGTCGGCTACCGCTTGGGCCGGCGCCAAGCGCGGCCGCAAGACGCCGACCACACGGTCACCGCCACCCTGACCGCAGGCATGGTCGGGCTCCTGGCCTTCATCCTGGGACTGACGATCAATTTCGCCCAAAGCCGCTACGAGACGCGCCGTGATCTGGTCGTCACCGAGGCCAACGCCATCGGCACGGCCTGGATGCGCGCCAAGCTGATCGGCGGGCCCGAGGGGCAAGCGATGGCCGGGCTCATCCGCCGCTACGCCCAGGATCGCCTGGAGTTCACCCGAGCCCGAGCGGATAGCCCGCTTGCCGCCGGCGACGGGGGCGCTGGCCAGGAGGCGAGCGCCATCTGGGATCTGGCCGCCCAGGCCGCGCGCAAGGCCCCGACGCCGATCACGGCGACCCTGATCATCGCGCTCGATGAAATGTTCGATTCGGCCCAGTCGCAGCGTTTCGCCTTCCTTGGCGAGGCGCCCGGCGGCATGTTCGAGGCGCTGGTGCTGGGCGCGATCATCGCCATCGGCGCCATGGGCTATGAGACCGGCCTGCGTGGCCCCCGCCAGCCGGTTCTTACGACACTGCTGCTGATCATGTGGACCGGCGGTATCGTGATGACCGCCGATCTCAACCTCGCCCGGCACGGATCGATCCTGGTCGACACCCGGCCCCTGGAGTGGACGATCCACGAGATCGATGCGGGCTCGGCGGCGGCGGCGGAGCGGCGGCCGTGAGCGCCGGCCGGCGATTGTGGGACATTAGCCAGATCCTGGGCCCTGCCTTGCCGGTGTGGCCCGGCGATACGGCGTTCACGGTCGGCCGGCGCTGGTCCCAAGGGGCCGACTCTCCAGTGACCGTCTCTCATTTCGCCACCACCGTTCATGCCGGCGCGCACGCGGACGCGCCGCTGCACTAT
>DASXMK010000338.1:0-3782 GCA_036495705.1 Caulobacteraceae bacterium
GGGCGTCGGCCCCGACCATCTGGACCGGCGCGGCGCTGTCGGCGGCCTTGACGCCGGTCAGGCGCGTTCCGGTGACGATGACCTCGCTGACGGCGGGCGTGGCCGAAGCCGCGTTAGCTTCGGCGGCGTGCACGGCCCCGGCGGCGGCCATGATCGGAAGCAGGCTCGCGCCCGCGAACAAGAGTTTCATGAATGTATCCCCTGGATTCGGTCTCTTCGAGAGACTCGAGTCATTGATGCCAACTGGAGTCGCATGGACGTCAGTCGACTGTCCAGTTAGTTCAGGCTGGGCCGCGCGCGAATTGTCGCAAGTGTGTCACGACCGCCTCAATCGCGGTTTCGGACCCAATGTCAGCCGGGCACCCAGACCACCGCCCGCAGGCCGCCCAGCGGGGAGCGACCCAGGGTCACATCGCCGCCGTGGCCGCGCACGATGTCGCGGGCGATGGCCAGGCCCAGGCCAACACCTTTGTGGTTGGGGCTGCGGCCCTCGTCGAGGCGGCCGAACGGCGCGAAGGCGTCCTCGTAGCGATCCTCGGGGATCCCCGGGCCATCGTCGTCGATGACGATCTGCGCGCCCCCGGTCTGGTCTGAGCGGCCGCTGACCTCGACGGTGGCCGCATGACCGGCGGCGTTCATGATCAGGTTCGACAGCGCCCGCTTCAGGGCGTTGGGACGCACGCCGGCGCAAAGGCCCGGCTCGGCGTCGACCCGAACCTGGGCTCCGGCGCGGCTGGCCGAAGCACTGACCTCGTCCAGCAGGCGGGCGAGGTCCACGGTCTCGATGCTCTCGGCCCCCTCGCCGCGGGCGAAGGCCAGGTACTCATCGATCATGTGCTCCATTTCGGCGACGTCGCGTTTCATCTCCTCGATCCGTTCCCCCGGCTCTGACAGGGCCAGCTCCAGGGCCAGGCGCGTGAGCGGCGTGCGCAAATCGTGGCTCACCGCCGCCAGCAGGGTGGTCCGCTGGTCGACATGGCGCTGGATGCGGGCCTTCATGGCCAGGAACGCCCAGGCGGCCTGGCGCACCTCGCGCGCCCCGTGCGGCCGGAAGGCCACCTCCACCCCGCGGCCAAAGGCGTCCGCCGCCGCCGCCAGGCGCTCGATGGCCCGGACCTGGTTGCGGATGAACAGGATGGCGATGCCGGTCAGCAGCAGGGTGGCGACGGTCAGCCACAGGATGAAGATGTGGCCCTTGGTGGCGAACACCCGGTCCTTGGGGGCGATGATGCGGATCACCCCCTGCGGAACCTTGACCCGGATGTCGACATAGGCGGGATAGCGCGCGGTATCGAACCACACAGGCGCATCGATCCGTTCGGCCAGGGCCTTGCGCAGCGAGCGGTCCACGGCCACGAACAGGGTCGGCCGCCGACCCTGGGGCAGGATCGCCCCCGGCTCCAGCGCCACGGACAGGTCCATGGTTTGCTGGGCGCGGTCGCTGATCCGGCGCAGGTTCGCCGGGTTTGGCGACTCTTCATAGCTCTGCAGAACCCAGGCGATGTCGCCGGCCACACCCTCGGTCAGGTGGCTGGTCACTGTCTGCCAGTGGGCGTCAAAGAACACATAGGTCACGGCGATCTGCATAATCGTCACCGGCAGCACGATGATCAGCAGGCTGCGGCCGAACAGGGATGCGGGCGCCCCGCGCTTGATCATCCGCCAGAACGCGGCGGGCCAGGGGCGCAGTCGCCGCATCAATCCGGAGTCAGCATGTAGCCCACGCCGCGCACGGTGCGCAGATAGCGCGGATTGGCCGGATCGGCCTCGAGCTTGCGCCTTAGTCGCGTCACCTGGATATCCACCGCCCGGCCGGAGGGGTCGGCGCTGTCGCGCGCCAGTTCCAAACGGTCGACGGCGCTGTGGGCGGCGGCGGCCAGCCGGCGCAGCAGGCGCACCTCAGCCTCGGTCAGGCGGACGATCTCGCCCTCGGCCGTCAGTTCGCCGCGGGCCAGGTCGAACTGCCGCGGGCCCAAGACGATCGGCCCGTCGGCGAGCGGTGTCACCCGGCGCAGGATGGCTTCAATGCGCAACGACAGCTCGCGCGGCTCGAACGGCTTGGCCAGATAGTCGTCGGCGCCGAGCTGCAAACCCTCGATGCGATCGCCGGGCAGGCCGCGGGCGGTGAGGATCAGGACCGGAATGGCGCCGATGGGCCGGGCCTGGGCGCGCAGCCACCGGGTCAGGGAAAAGCCGTCCTCGCCGGGCATCATCACGTCGACCACCAGCAGGTCGAACTCGAGGGTTTCCAGCAGCCGGCGGGCCGCGGCCGCCGAAGCGGCGGCGCTAACGCGAAACCCGGCCCGGGCCAGGAACTGTTTCAGCAGTTCGCGCAGGCGGTCGTCGTCGTCGACGATCAACAGGTGCCTGGGGGAAGGTTCGGCGGCCATGGCTCCGATTTACGCCCTGCCCCCGACCGCGCCAATTTGTTTGACGAGACAAGCCCCGGCGGCGTTTAACCCGCCCCCTGAAAGGAAGGTTATGTCCATGCTCCCCTACGACGACCGCGATGGCTGGATCTGGCTCGATGGTCAGTTCACGCCTTGGCGCGAGGCGAAGATCCATGTCCTGACGCACGGCCTGCACTATGCCTCGGCGGTGTTCGAGGGCGAGCGCATGTACGGCGGCGAGGTGTTCAAGCTCGCCGAGCACACTGCGCGCCTGTTCCAATCGGCTCGCATCCTCGACTTCGAGATTCCGTTCACCGAGGCCGAGATCAACGAGGCGACCCTGGCCACCTGCGCCAAGAACGGTCTCACCGACTGTTACATCCGCCCGATTGCCTGGCGCGGCGCGGAGACCATTGGCGTCGCGGCCCACAACAGTCGCATCCACGTGGCCATCGCCGTGTGGGAATGGCCGAGCTATTTCAAGCCGGAGGAGAAGCGCCGCGGCATCGAGATGGCCTGGGCCAAGTACAAGCGGCCCTCGCCGGAGACGGCCCCAACGGCGTCCAAGGCCGCCGGCCTGTACATGATCTGCACCCTTTCCAAGCATGCGGCCGAGCACGAAGGCTTCGCCGACGCCATGATGCTCGACTGGCGCGGCTACGTGGCCGAGGCCACCGGCGCGAATGTGTTCTTCGTCAAGGACGGGACCTTGATCACGCCGACGCCGGACTGCTTCCTGGACGGCATCACCCGCCGCTCGGTGATGGACCTGGCCCGGAGCAAGGGCTTCGAGGTGGAAACGCCACATCCGGCCCGAGGAACTGGCCGACTGCAGCGAGTGCTTCATCGTCGGCACCGCGGCCGAGGTGACACCGGTCTCGCGCATCGGCGACTATCGCTTCCGGCCGGGCAACATTTCGCTGTCGCTGATGGACGACTTCGCCAAACTGGTGCGGCGCGAACTCCAGCCGGCCTAGAGCCCGATGGCTTTGCGCGGGACAGATGCGAAGTCTGAATGGGGCTCTACACTATTGAATCGACGAGCAAGATCTGAGCTTTGAGCCTAATTCGGCTCAAGCCATCTTGCTCTAGACGGTCCAGCTTTCCGGCGTCGGGTAGGGCTCGCTGCGCATGAGGCGCGAGAGCCCCAGGGCGCAACGCACGACGAACCAGATCCAGGTGGCCAGCAGCAGCGGGATGCCGACCAGGATGATGCACAGCGCCAACGACACGACCCAGTAGAGCAGGCCGATCCAGAAAGTGCGGATCTGGTAGAGATAATGGCTTTGGAGCCACGCCGGCGCCCGGGCCCGTTCAATGTAAGCCAGCACTAGGCCGACGATCGGGGCCAGGGGCACGAAATGCGCCAGGTAGAGGATGTAGAAGACGAAG
>DASXMK010000339.1:0-1588 GCA_036495705.1 Caulobacteraceae bacterium
TGGCCCGGCTCGGCCTGCGCACGGTGCAGGAGATGATCGGCCAGGTCGGCCTCTTGGACATGCGCGGCGCGGTCGAGCACTGGAAGGCCCGGCACATCGATCTCACCCGGGTGCTGTATGCGGCCCCCGCCGTCGGCGACACCGACCTGTGGAACAGCACCCGCCAGGACCACGGCCTGGACAAGGCCCTCGATCACCAGATCATCGCCGCCGCGACCGCCGTTCTGGACGGCGGCGAGCCGGTCCGGCTCGACCTGCCGATCCGCAACTCCAACCGCGCGGTCGGGGCCATGTTGTCCGGCGAGGTGGCCCGGCGCCATGGCCACGCTGGCCTCCCCGACGGCTCGATCACCGTCGGCCTGAAAGGGTCAGCCGGCCAGAGCTTCGGCGCCTTCCTGGCCCGCGGCGTCACCCTGGAGCTCACCGGCGATGCCAACGACTATGTCGGCAAGGGCCTTTCGGGCGGCCGCATCATCGTGCGTTCACCGCCCGAGGCCAGGCGCGAACCCACCACCAACATCATCGTCGGCAACACCGTCCTGTACGGGGCGATCGCCGGCGAGGCCTATTTCAACGGCGTGGCCGGTGAACGCTTCGCCGTGCGCAACTCCGGCGCCGTGGCTGTGGTCGAAGGGGTTGGCGACCACGGATGCGAATATATGACCGGCGGCGTGGTTGTCGTGCTGGGCGAGACCGGGCGTAATTTCGCCGCCGGCATGTCCGGAGGCATCGCCTACGTCTACGATCCGCGCGGGGGTTTCGCCGGCCTGGTCAATCCGGCCATGGTCGCGGTCTCGACCCTCGAGCCGACACGCAGCGACCAGGGCGCCCCGTCCCCGGCCGCGCCCAGCGTGCGGGATTCCGGCATGGGGGATCCGCTTCATCACGACATCGAGCGGCTGCGCATCCTGGTCGAGCGCCACCATCGCCATACTGGCAGCGCCCGGGCGGGCGAACTGTTGGCCGACTGGCCGGCAGCGCTCAGCCATTTCGTCAAGGTCACGCCCAACGACTACCGGCGCGCGCTCCTGGAAAGCGCCGCCGAACGGGCCGCCGCGCCGCTTCAGGCCGCGGAATAGCCGCCATGGGCAAGATCACAGGTTTCCTCGAAATCGAGCGGCGCGATCGTCCGTATGAGGACTCGCACGGGCGGCTGAAGACCTGGCGCGAATTCGTCCGCCCCCTGCCGATACGCGAGGTGGAGCGCCAGGCGGCGCGCTGCATGAGTTGCGGCATCCCGTTCTGTCACACCGGCTGTCCGGTGAACAATCTGATCCCGGACTGGAACGATCTGGTGTGGCGGGAGGATTGGCGCGCGGCGCTCGACACCCTGCACTCGACCAACAATTTCCCCGAGTTCACCGGCAGGGTGTGCCCGGCCCCGTGCGAGGCGGCCTGCACGCTCAACATCGACGACAACCCGGTGACCATAAAGACCATCGAGTGCCAGATCGTCGACCGCGGCTGGGAGGAGGGCTGGATCACGCCCGAGCCGCCGGGCCAGTCCTCCGGCCAAAGCGTGGCCGTGGTCGGTTCGGGGCCGGCGGGCCTCGCCTGCGCCCAGCAACTGGCCCTCGCCGGTCACGCG
>DASXMK010000340.1:0-5146 GCA_036495705.1 Caulobacteraceae bacterium
TCCTCAATGTTTTCGCATGCCCGGGGAAGCGCACCAGTTCGCTCACTTTGGGCGCGCGGCCACGCGGCATGAAGGTCTGCGCAAAGCCCGGCTGGTCGTGCAGTTCCGGCACCGCCGCCGCCCACTTGTAGGCCACGATGCTCGCCACCGCGTGTCAGCGCTCGGCGATTTCAATGGCCGGCTCCATCAGATCGGCAAACGGCAGCGAGCCGAATTTCTGATGCAAGGCCTCCCAGCCCGCAATCACGCCAGGCACGGTGACAGTGTCCCAGCCCCGCTTGGGCTGAATCGCGAGGCCGTTTTCCTCTCCGTACTTGCTCTTGAAGTAATCGACATTCCACGCCGCCGGCGCCGCGACTGATCGCGGAGGAACTGGAGGCGACCTACTGGGAGAGCCTCGACCAGATGCTGGCGCGCATGGACGTGGTCAGCGTCAATTGTCCACACACGCCGGCGACCTACCATCTGCTGTCGGCCCGGAGGCTGAAACTGCTGCAGCCGCACGCCTTCATCGTCAACACCGCCCGTGGCGAGATCATCGACGAGGCGGCCCTGGCCGGCATGCTCCAGCGCGGCGAACTGGGCGGGGCCGGGCTCGACGTCTATGAGCACGAGCCGGCGATCAATCCCAAGCTGCTCAAGCTGCCCAACGTCGTGCTGCTGCCGCACATGAGTTCGGCCACCATCGAGGGACGCATGGACATGGGCGACAAGGTGATCATCAACATCCGCACCTGGATGGACGGCCACAAGCCGCCGGATCGCATCATCCCGTCGATGCTTTAGATCCGCAGACTTCGCAGTCCGGATCGGCGGCGATGCTCAAGGTCCGGGTCTCGGCGGCCAGCGCGTCGTACAGCAGCAGCCGCCCGGTCAGGGGATCACCGGCCCCGGCCAGAAGCTTCACCGCCTCGACCGCCATCATCGCCCCGATCACCCCGGCCAGGGCCCCGACCACGCCCACCGCGACGCAGGTTTCCGCTTCGGGCGGGATCTCCGGCACCAGGCAGCGGTAACAGGGCGCGCCGGCGAACACCCCGACCTGGCCGGTCCAGCGGCCGATGGCCCCGCTAACCAGTGGGATGCGCTCGGCGATTGCGGCGGCGTTGACCGCGAAACGGGTGGCGAAGTCGTCGGTGCCGTCCAAGACCAGGTCGGCGCCGGCCATCAGGGCGCGGGCGTTTTCGCCCTCCAGGCGGGCGCGCACTGGCTCGACGGCCACATGCCGATTGAGCGCGGTGAGCCGGCGGGCGGCGGCCTCGACCTTGGCTTCGCCGACATCGGCGGTCTCGAACAGCACCTGGCGCTGCAGGTTGGAAAGCTCGATGACGTCGGGATCGACGATACGCAGTCGCCCGACGCCGGCGGCGGCGAGATAGAGCGAAGCCGGGGCGCCCAGGCCCCCCGCCCCGACGATCAGCACCGTGGCGCGCTTGAGGGCCTGCTGGCCGGCGCCGCCGACCTCGCGCAGGACCAGATGCCGCGCGTAGCGCTCCACCTCCTGGTCAGAAAAGCTCACCTGCCTTGACCCCTTCGGTTGGCGCGGCCACATGGGCGCGGATGCAGGACGGGTTTCCACATTGGCATGGCACCACCATCCTTGCCGTGCGCAAGGACGGATCGACGGTGATCGCCGGCGACGGCCAGGTGTCCATGGGCCAGACCATCGTCAAGGGCAACGCCCGCAAGGTGCGGCGTCTGGCCGGCGGCCAGGTGGTGGCCGGGTTCGCCGGGGCCACGGCCGACGCCTTCACCCTGATCGAGCGCCTGGAGGCCAAGCTGGAACAATATCCCTCACAACTGGCGAGGGCGTGCGTCGACCTGGCCAAGGACTGGCGCACCGACCGCTATCTGCGCCGGCTGGAAGCGATGCTGATCTGCGCCGATGCGACCGCGATCTTCACCCTGTCCGGCTCTGGCGACGTGCTCGAGCCCGAGCATTGGGTGGCGGCGATCGGTTCGGGCGGAGCCTTCGCCCTGGCCGCGGCCCGGGCGCTGATGGAATTCGACCTCACCGCCGAAGACATCGCCCGCCGGGCGATGGCTATCGCCGCCGACATCTGCGTCTACACCAACACCGATCTCGTGGTGGAGACGGTTTGAGCCGGCGATGACCGAGTTTTCTCCGCGCGAGATCGTCTCCGAGCTCGACCGCTATGTGGTCGGCCACAACGAGGCCAAGCGGGCCGTGGCCGTGGCCCTGCGCAATCGCTGGCGCCGCCAGCGCCTGCCGGCCGACCTGGCCGATGAGGTGACGCCCAAGAACATCCTGATGATCGGCCCCACGGGCGTGGGCAAGACCGAGATCGCCCGGCGCCTGGCGCGCCTGGCCCAGGCCCCGTTCCTGAAGGTCGAAGCGACCAAGTTCACCGAGGTCGGCTATGTCGGCCGCGATGTCGACCAGATCGTCCGCGACCTGGCCGAAGCCAGCCTGGCCATGGTCCGCGAGCGCCGGCGCACGGTGGTGCGGGCCAAGGCCGAAGCGGCGGCCGAGGAGCGCCTGCTGGACGCGCTGGTGGGGGCGGCGGCGTCGCCCGCCACCCGCGAGAGCTTTCGCAAGAAGCTGCGCGCCGGCGACCTCGACCAGAAGGAGATCGAGCTCAACCTGCCCGACACCTCCTCGCCCCTCGGCAGCTTCGAGATCCCCGGCCAGCCCGGCGCGTCGATGAGCATGGTCAATCTCTCCGACCTGATGGGCAAGGCCTTCGGCGGCCGGCGCAAGGCCCACAAGTCGAGCGTCGCCGAGGCCTGGACGCCGCTGATCGCCGAGGAGAGCGACAAGTTGCTGGACGACGAAGCGGTGACCGCCGAGGCCCTGGACCTGGCCCAGAACGCCGGCATCGTGTTCATCGACGAGATCGACAAAGTCGCCTCGCGCTCCGAGCGCCAAGGCGCCGACATCTCCCGCGAGGGGGTGCAGCGCGACCTGCTGCCGCTCATCGAAGGCACGACGGTCTCGACCAAATACGGGCCGATGAAGACCGACCACATCCTGTTTATCGCCTCGGGCGCGTTCCACGTTGCCAAGCCTTCGGACCTGCTGCCTGAGCTGCAGGGCCGCCTGCCGATCCGGGTCGAGCTCAAGGCGCTGACCCGCGATGATCTGCGCCGGATCCTGGTCGAGCCCGAGGCCAATCTGATCCGCCAGCAGCAGGCCTTGCTGGAGACCGAAGGCGTCAAGCTGAGCTTTACGGAAGGGGCCATCGACGCCCTGGCCGACGCCGCCCAGGAGGTCAATGGCGCGGTGGAGAACATCGGCGCGCGCCGCCTGCAGACGGTGTTGGAAAAGGTGGTCGAGGACATCAGTTTCACTGCCGCCGACCGCTCTGGCGAGAGGGTGGTCATCGACGCCGAGGACGTGCGCCGCCTGGTTGGCGATCTGGCCAAGAACGCCGACCTGTCGCGATTCATCCTCTAGGACCGTCCTTGACGTTGGAGAGGTGGCCGATATCTCATCGGCCCCCGCAGCTCAGGAGGTTCTAAGTGTCACAAACCACTCAACTGCTGGTTGGCACCCGCAAGGGCGCCTGGGTCTATCGCGACGACGGCGCGCGCAAGGCCTGGCGCGCCGAGGGACCCTTGTTCCTGGGCCAGATCGTCAGCCATTACGTCCAGGATCCGCGCAATCCCCGCATCCAGCTGATCGCCGCCAAGACTGGGCACCTCGGCCCGACCATCTTCCGGTCCCTGGACGCCGGGGCCACCTGGACCGAAGCCAGCCGACCGCCGGCGTTTCCCAAGGCCAGCGATCCGCAGACCGCGCGCGCGGTCGACCACACCTTCTGGCTGCAGCCGGGCCACGCCGACGAGGCCGGCGTGTGGTGGGCCGGAGCTTCGCCGCCCGGGCTATTCGTCAGCGACGACAACGGCGCCACTTGGGAGAGCGTGGCCGGCTTCAACGACCATCCGATGTACGGAAAATGGGCGCCGTCGGATTCCGGAACCCCCGATGGACCCCTGCTCAACCAGATCGTGATCGACCCGCGCGATGCGGCCCACATGTATCTGGCCACTTCCACCGGCGGGGTGTTCGAGAGCGGGGATAGGGCGAAAACCTGGGTTCCGCTGAACAAGGGCGTCGAGGCCAATTTCATGCCCGATCCCTATCCGGAGTACGGCCAGGACGCCCATTTCATCGCCTTGGCCCCGACCAACCCCGATCGGATCTGGCAGCAGAACCATTGCGGCATCTATCGCCTGGACCGGCCCGGGGAGATGTGGGAGCGCATCGGCAAGGCGATGCCGAGCGAGATCGGCGATGTCGGCTTCACCATCACCCCGCATCCGCGCGACGCCGACACCGCCTGGGTGTTCCCGATGGACGGCACGGACGTCTGGCCGCGCACCAGTCCCGGCGGGCGGCCGGCGGTCTATCGAACGACTGACGCCGGCGCCAGCTGGCGGCGCCAGGACCGCGGCTTTCCGCTCGAGCAGGGCTGGTTCACCGTCAAGCGCCAGGCGTTCTGCGCCGACGAGGCCGATCCGCTCGGTCTGTATCTGGGCACCACCGGCGGCGAGATGTGGATGAGCGACGACGAAGGCGAAGCCTGGCGGCCGATCGCCGCCCACCTGCCGGAAATCTATTCGGTAGTCGCCGCGCCGACGCCATGAACCCGGTGTGGATACCCTCCCAGCTGCACGCCTACACCGGCGGGGTCAGCCGGGTGGAAGCCAGCGGGCCGACCATCGACGCCGTGCTCGACGATCTCGACCGGCGGTTCCCGGGCCTGAAATTTCGCGTCGTCGACGAGCAGGGCCGCATCCGCCCGCACATGCGCCTGTTCGTCGGCCGCCAGGCGGCGCGAGACATTGGGGCCCCGATCGCGCAAGGGGCCGAACTGCTGATCTTCGGGGCGCTGAGCGGCGGCTAACCCGCCTCCGACAGCGCCAACCCGGCGCTGAAGCCGAGGAACACGCAGCCGGTGGTCCGATCGAGCGCCGTCACCACCTTGGGGCGCGAAAGCACCTTGCCGAGCGGCGCGGTGGCTGTGGCCAGGAAGCTCAGCCAGGCGACGCCCATAGTCGCGTGGATCGCGGCCAGCAGGAAAAGAAACGGGCCCACGGCATAGTGGGCGGGAACGAACACCGGCAGGAAACTCACATAAAACACCCCGGCCTTGGGATTGAGCAGGTTGGTGGCCAAGCC
>DASXMK010000341.1:0-2172 GCA_036495705.1 Caulobacteraceae bacterium
CGGGGGAGGGGGACCACGAAGTGGTGGAGGGGGCGGTTGCAACACCGTGCGGTTCTCGCCCCCCTCCTGGCCATTCGGCCGGCCCTCCCCCCGCTAGGCGGGGGGAGATTAGCGAATCGATTCGGCTCGGCGGCTACTTCAGGTGTTTGGCGAGATGCTTGTTCATCTCGAACATATTGACCTTGTCCTTGCCGCCAAATACGGGCCTTAGCTTGGCGTCAGCCAGTATTTCCCGCTTGTTCGCCGGGTTCTGAAGTTTATTGGCCTTTATGTAGGCCCACATCTTCGAAACAACTGTCCCCCGTGAAAGTGGCGCGGAGCCGACGATTGCGGACAACTCAGAAGATGGCTTGAGAACCTGTTGAAGTCCGTTGGGCTTTTTGTCCGGCATTTTATTTTATCTCTCCCAGAGAGAGGCCGCCGCGGCGATCGCGCGCGCCTCATAGGGGGACAATGAGCCATTCCGCGCCATTGCCAAGCCCCATAGAGAGAAAAACCCTCCGCAGACGGTCGGAAGCTTCACAGCATGGCGTGAGCCGCGGCGTCGAGGATCGCCTCGGCGTCCAGGCCGTAGGCGCGATAGAGGTCGCCGATTTGGCCTGACTGACCGAAGGTTTCGACCCCAAGGGCGCGGACCTTGTGGCCAGCGACCCCGCCCAGCCAGGAGAGGGTCGCCGGCGGGCCGTCGATGACGCTGACCAGGCGCGCCCGCGGCGCCAGGCGCGCCAGCAGCCGCTCGGCGTGGCTCGGGCCGCCGCCGGCGAGGCTGGCCGACCAGCCGCGGTGCAGGCGGTCGGGGCTGGGAACGGCCAGCAAGCCGGCCTCCGGCACGTCCTCAAGGATGGCCTCGAAGGCTTCGCGCGCCTCCGGGGCCACGGCCCCGGTGTAGACCACCGCCAGTTCGGCTCCCGGCCCCGGTTCGACCTGCCAGTAGGCGCCCTCGATCAGAGCCGCGGCCCAGGCCGGGTCGGGCGCGCGCGCCGGCTGGTCGAGCACCCGGGTGGAAAGCCGCAGATACACCGATCCGCCGCCGTCATCGTCCTGGAGATGACCGAAAGACCACCGAAGGATCTCCGCCAGTTCGTCGACGAAAGCCGGCTCGAACGCCGACAGCCCGGCCTGGGCCATGCCGATGAGCGGCGTGTGGATCGACTGATGGGCGCCGCCCTCCGGGGCCAGGGTCAGGCCTGACGGCGTGGCCACCAGCAAGAAACGCGCATCCTGGTAGCAGGCGTAGTTGAGGGCATCGAGACCGCGGTTGATGAACGGATCGTACAGCGCCCCGACCGGGATCACCCGGGCCCCGAACAGGGGCCCGGTGAGGCCCAGCGCCCCCAGCATCAGGAACAGGTTGTTCTCGGCGATACCGAGCTCGATGTGCTGGCCGCTCGGGCCCATGGCCCAGCGCTGGGCCGAAGCGATGGCCGCCTCACGGAAGCGGTCGGAATGGGCCTCGCGGGCGAACAGGCCGCGCTGATTGACGAACGGGCCGAGGTTGGTGGAGACGGTGACGTCAGGCGAAGTGGTGACGATGGCGTCGGCCAAGGGTCCGCCGGACCGGGCGAGGTCGTTGAGCACCCGGCCGAAGGCCACCTGGGTCGACGCCCGCCCGGACGGCCTGGGGAAGTCCGCGGCCGACGGCACCGGGATGCGCGGCGCGGCCGGCTGCGGCTGGCGGGCGGCGAACGGGGCGGCGGCCAGGAAGGCGCGATATTCGTCGGCGTCGCGCGGCAGTCCGGCGAATGGGGCCCATTCTTCCCCCTGAGGCACGCCCATCCGCTTCTGGAAAGCGGCCATCTGGTCGGTGGTCATCAGGCCGGAATGGTTGTCCTTGTGGCCCTGGAACGGCAGGCCGAAGCCCTTGATGGTGTAGACGATGAACAGCTTGGGCTTGTCGTCCTTAACCGCGTTGAAGGCGTCGAGCAGCAGGCCAAGGTCGTGGCCGGCGAGATTGGTCATCAGCTCGGCCAGGGCCTCGTCGTCATAGCGGGCGATGAGGGTCGCCACGTCGGCGTCGCCGGCGGTATCGGCCAGGATGCGCGCCCGCCAGGCCGCCCCGCCCTGGAACGACAGGGCCGCGTAGAGGTCGTTGGGACAGTCCTCGAACCAGGTCTTGAGCGCCGCCCCGCCCTTCTGGGCGAAAGCCGCCTCGAGCTTGCGGCCACATTTCAG
>DASXMK010000342.1:0-8449 GCA_036495705.1 Caulobacteraceae bacterium
ACCGCGGCATACTGAGCGAGACCCCGGCCATCCTCGCGTTTATCGCCCAGAGCTTCCCGGCGGCGCGCCTGGCGCCGCTCGACGATGCGTTCGCTTTCGCCGAGGTCCAGGCCTTCAACGCCTATCTGTGCGCCACCGTGCATGTGGCCCACGCCCACCGCATGCGCGGGCGCCGCTGGGCCGACGACGAGGCCGCGATCGAGGGCATGAAGCGCGCGGTGCCGCGCTCGGTGGGAAGCTGTTTCGCGCTCATCGAAACGACCCTGCTCAAAGGTCCGTGGGTGATGGGCGAGGCCTATAGCATCTGCGATCCGTACCTGTTCACCCTCAGCCAGTGGCTGGAGGTCGACGGCGTCGATCCGGCCGGCTTGCCGCGCGTCCTCGACCACCGCACCCGGATGGCCGAGCGCGAGACCGTGAAGCGAGCCCTTGCCGGAGAGCTCGCTCAACCGTGAAGGAAAGCGCCGCCGATTGCGCGGCGGCGTTCTTACTGGGTGTTGGTGGCGGTGTTTTCGGTTCCGGTCGTGTTGGCGGCGGTGTTGGTCATATCGTTGGTCGCCGAGGCGGCCGCCGTGGAGTTGTCCGTTTCGGTTGTGGCCGCCGGCTTGCTGCAGGCGGCGAGGGAGGCGGCGGCCACGAGCGCGGCGCCGGCGATGAGCAGCTTGTTGAGAGTCGGTTGGGTCATGTTCTCGATCCCTTGAGCGGACGCTGAAGCTTTTTCTGTCGCCGATTGTGGCGCTTCAGGCAAGAGCCAGTTCACGGCGGCGTGACCACTTTGCCGGCCAAGATGCTATGCTGCCCGGGCAGCCTCAGGAACGAGCATGTCAAAGACCATCCTCGTCGTCGGGTTCGGGCCGGGAATTTCCACCGCGGTGGCCGAGAAGTTTGGGCACGCCGGTTTCGCCGTCGCCCTCGTGGCGCGCAATGAGGAGCGTCTCGCCGCCGGGGTCGCGGCGCTGCAAGCCAAGGGTATCATCGCGGCGGCGTTCCCGGCCGACGCCGCCAACCCACACTCTATGGCGGCGGCGATGGCCAAGGCCCGCGCCCAGCTGGGGCCGATCACTGTCATCCATTGTAACGCCTACGGCGGGGTGGAGGCGGGCGATCTCCTGGCCACCAATCCGGCCGCCGTGCGCGGCCTCTTCGATGTCGCCGTGGTCGGCCTGCTGGCCACGGTCCAGGAAGCGTTGCCCGATCTCAAAGCCAGCCAGGAAGCCGCGGTGCTGGTCACCAACGGCGCGTTCGGTGAAGCCTCGCCGCAGATGGATCAGTTGGCGGTCGGCCTGAAGACCATGGGTGTGGCCCTCGCCAATGCGGCGAAAGCCAAGCTCGTCGGTCTCCTCGCCCAGGCGCTGAAGTGTGAGGACATCTACGTCGGCGAGGTCATGGTCGCCGGCGCGGTCAAGGGCACCCAGTGGGCGAGCGGCGCTGACGGCATCGACGCGGCGACGATTGCCGGCCGGTTCTGGGACCTCTACCAGGCGCGCGATGAGATCCGGGCGCGGGTGAGTTGAACGCTCGCTCAGCCGCAAAGGCGACCGGTGGGCGCCGCAGCCTTAGATCGGCTGGAACGCGAAGAAAATTGCGCCCAGGGCCGCCAGGACAGCGACGCCAGTGCACGCTCCCACGTAGGTCCAGAACAGGATCGGGGCGCTGGTGCGGTCGCCGCCGGGAAAGGTCAGGCCCCACGGGCGCCATTCGCGCAGCGACCTGACGGCGACCGAGGCGAACACCAGGGCCACCCCGAAAAAGATCATGAGTCCCAACAGTTTAGGCGCCATGCTCGTTGTCCTCGGAATTGTAGAACAGGCCGTCGGGCCGAGAGAGATCGCGAATTTCGAAATAGTCCGGACGCAGGCGCTCGGCCCGCCGGTGCGCTTCCTCGACCGCGATCTGGGGGGCGGGGGCCGCGATCTCGAGGCTCTCGCGCAACACCGCATGCGCGCCCGGCGCTGAGCGGTAATAGCAGTCCATCATGAAACGTCGCATATCCCTTGTCCAAAGGGGGTTCGCCGAGCCGGATGGCCCTGGCGGGAACTACGCTCACGGACTAACAGGGTAAGGGGGGCGGCCCGGACGCACTCAGGCCGCGCGCACTCCCTTAGCCAGAATCATCGCGCGGCCGCTAGCCCAAATGGGCCGGAACGTGAATTTTTCGTCCAGAAAATGTGATTTACCGGCTACGCGGTTCCAGCTAAGCAGGGTTTCTCGGCAGAGACCCAGCCTTTCCTGCCCTGAACGAAGGCGGCCCGACGGCGTTCCGGTCGGGCCGTTTCGTTTTGCGGACCGCGAACGCGCCCCATCTAAGTCACGCCATGAATTTTGACCTGACCATCTGCGGGCTCGACGAACTCGGCCTGCACCGCCGCTCCGGCGTGACCCACGTGCTGTCGATCCTCGATCCCGGCTGGCCGGAGCCGGAGGAGTTCTCCCTCTGGCCGCCGCACAATCGGCTGTTGCTGCGCTTCCACGATGTGATTCAGGACGGTTCGCCCTGGGAGCCGCCGGATGCGGAGCACGTCGCCGCCATTTTGCGCTTTGGGCGCAGCCTGCCGCTCGACCGCCCGGTTCATCTGCTGGTCCATTGTCATGCCGGCGTCTCGCGCTCGACCGCCGCGGCTATTCTCATATTGGCCCAGCGCGACCCGGGGCGTGATCCGGACGACATCGTCGCCCAGATCGTCCGCCATCGCCCGCACGCGTGGCCCAACATCAGGATCGTCGAGACTGGCGACAAGCTGCTGGGCCGGGATGGGGGTTTGGTCGAGGCGGTGCGCCGCCACTACCGCGAGGTCGTCGCCGTTCGCCCCGACTATGCCACGGAGCTGCGCGCCGGCGGCCGCGGCCGGGAGGTCGATGGCTAGAGCAAACCCCGTTCAGACGGAATCGGCTGAACGGGGATGATTTGCTCTAGATTCAAAAGTGTAGAGCCTGATTCAGCGCTCGCATCTGTTCCGTGCAAACGCATCAGGCTCTAGGGCCCAGATTGTCGACGGAGACTAACCCCGCCCGGGCCAGCCGCTCCGCTCCAATTGGGCGCCCAACGCCAGCATATCGGCCTCGTCGACATAAGCCTGGGCCGAAATCCGGATCAGCAGCGCGCCGGCCAGGGTCGCCGTATTGACCTGGATCCGGGCCTCCTCCCAGAGCGCGCGCTTGAGGTCCAATGCATCCTCTTGGCGGGCTTCCCGGCGCTGCGGCAGAATGAAGGCGCGCATGGCGGCGCACATCTCGGGCGGACCGGCGGGCCTGGCGCCGAGCCTCTCCAACTGTTCGCTGACAACCGCGATAAGCCTGGCGTTGTGCCGCCACAGTCTCTCACGTCCGAGCCTATTGAAAAAGGCGATGGCCGTGGGGATCGCCAGCCAGCCGGAGTAGTCGCGCGTGCCCAGGTAATCGAAAGCCTTGGGGAAACCCATCTCGACAAAATGGCTGGTGATGGCCGGGCGGGTGATCTCCCGCGCCCGGTTGGAGGCGTAGAGCAGGGCGCTGCCCTTGGGCGCATAGAGCCATTTGTGGAGGTTGCTGACGTACCAGTCGGCGCCCAGGTCGCCGAGGTCGAGGGGGATGTGGCCGATGGCGTGCGCCCCGTCGACCAGCACGCGCACCCCGCGCTCGTGGAGATCGGCGATGATTTCGGCGATCGGAAACACCAGGGCGGTGGGTGAGGTGATGTGATCGATGATCGCCAGCCTGACCCGCGGGCCCGCCGCTTCACGAATGCTGGCGCGCACCTCATCGGCGCTGGCCGGCAGGGGGATGGCCGCGACACGCGGCGCGGCGCCAATTTCCCGGCAGCGGAATTCCACCGCCAAACGAACGGCATTGTACTGATGATCGGTGATCAGGACTTCATCGCCGGGAGTAAGGGCAAGGGAGTTCAGCACCGACTGGATGCCGATAGTGGCGTTTTCGATGATCGCAATGCTGTCGCCGGCGACGCCGACGAACTCGCCGATCTGGCCGGCGACCGTTCGCAGTGGCGTCACGGCCTCCGCTTTCGGCGTGACATTGGCGTAGATGAATTCGTCCGGCTGCCGCTCCATCTCGGCCCGGATGCGGTCCTGTTCGCCCTGGACGACCAGCGGGCAGGCGCCAAAGGAGCCGTGGTTGAGGAAGCGCGCGTCTTCCTGCAGCGACCACAGGCTCCGCGCCGGCCGGCCGAACTCCACGTCCATCCACATCACCCGATCTGTGAGCCGCGCAGCCGATCAGCCTGGCTGTAGTGATGGACCGGTTCGGCGCGACGCGCCACGCGCGCCACGATCCCCACGATGGCCAGGACGGCCATCAGGATCAGCACGGCGCGCGCGACGGGACCGTTGCGTCGGATCCGCATCGGGCGAGGCTAGCGCGGCGTTGGGGGAAGGGGTAGCGAGAAGCCAAACCCGGTCGGTAAGGTCAAGCCATGGCTCGGATCAGCTTCGTCGAATTGCCGGCGCACAATCTCGCCGCCGCCAAGACCTTCTATGGATCGGTGTTTGGCTGGGACCTCACCGACTTTGGGCCGAGCTATTCATGCACCCTGACCGGAGATGTCGATCTGGGTCTTCAGGGCGACGCGACCGAAGCGACGGGCGCGCCGCTTGCGGTGATCACCGTGGACGACCTTGAAGCCGCGCGAGCCGCCGTGGAGCGCGCTGGCGGGGTTGTCACCAAGCCAACTTTCGCCTTTCCCGGCGGTCGGCGGTTCCATTTCAAGGACCCCAACGGCTTGGAGCTGGCGGCGCTCAAGCCCGACTGATGGCTGAGTTTGAAATTCGCCGCGAGCGTCCGGAGGACGCCGCCGGGTCGAAGCAGAGCAAGCTAGCTACGCACTGGGCGGCGTCTGGAGCCAGGTAATATCGGTCCCGCCCGATCCATCTCCTGTTATGCTGAAATACTCTGGCGCCGCCGAGTCCGCGCCTGGTCCGAGTTGCCCAATCAGGGTGACCGTCACCGAATGAACGCCGTCGGTCAGACTCAACTGGGCGGCCGTGCCGGGGACATTTTCGACGAAGGTTGGGATGTCGCCGTTGGGAAAGAAGTCGGTAATGTGCAACTCGCTGCCCGGCGCTGTGAAGTGGGTAATCGTGGCTCCATTGAACTGGGCGGCCGTCCCGGTGACCACTAGCGCATAGGGGCCCGTTAGGGCCGAGAGCGCATGAGCATCGGTCAGCAATTGAGCAGCCGCGATCGATAGTGGATTTGCATCCGACACGGTGATGGAGGTGAGCTTGGAGTCGGCCTGGAGAGCATCGAGTCCTGCGGAGATATCTGCGGCCGTGTCGCTGACGGTGAAGGATATCACCTCGCTATTCGCCTGAATGGCGCCAGCGTTGGCCGTTGTGACTGCGGTGACATCCAAACTATGGGCCTCGATGATTTTGGCCAGCGCCTGGTTGTCAGCGGCGAACTGCGCCCCCGAGATCGTCAGCGTTGGCGCTGACGCGTCGGTGAGAGTCAACGAGGTTAGTTCATGGCCTGCCGCCAGTGCCTGGAGTGCATCGATATTTGCCGCCACACTCGCCCCGTCGTCGGCGATAACCAGTGGGTGGGTGATGTTTGGAACGCCAAAGGCTTCCATCGCCGCCGCTTGAGCGGCAGTCATGGCAGGATAAGTGGTCAGAAGATCGACGTTGTAGTGGGCATTTCCGTTGGCGAGCGCCGACAGGAAATCGTCTGTGGCGGCGGCATAGACGCCTAGATCGGCCTGGACTGCCACAGTCATCAGCCAGCCGACCGCAGCTGCCTTGGTACCGAGGCCGTCGGCTCCATCACCACCATAGATTGCGAAATAGTCGGCTCGCGTCTCGCCATTGGAGCCGACGATCGCGTCCAGAATCGAAGCGATCTTGTCGACCGCCGGTGCGAAACCAAAAATCTCCGTGTAGGCCTTGGTCATGGCGTCGCTGAGATCGAGCGAGCCGTAAGCCGTGTCAAATGCCATCGCCCCGGCACCGAATTTGCCGAGATTCACCGCAAAGTTGATGTAGCGATTCTGGGCATTGAATTTCGCGTAGTAGGCGTCGTTGAGGTCGTTAGGATTCGCGGTGCTGTTGATGAGATAGTCGTATCCGCCCGAATTTGGCGTCGCGCCGGTGAAGAACTGATAGGCAATCGTGGCCACGGAAGTAGTGGTGTCGCCATTATGCTCGATCGTGCTCATAGCCTGGGCAAGGGTCAGCTGGCCGCTGTCGACCCGGGAAGCCAGGGTCGGCAGAGCCTGGGCGTCCAAGTACATCGGATTGGGGACAGTCGACCCATCAGCCAGGGTGATGGTCGGCGAAGTCGCGAAGGGCGAGTCAGGTGCGCCGCGCAGAACATTGGTGAATGCAGTAGCCAGGGCCGCTTGGGTTGGGGAAGGGCCGATCGTGATCACGAGATTTGGCGTCGAAGCCGAAGGTGTTTGGACGCCAGCCGCGAGGGTGAAGCTCGCCGTATCGAAGTCACCGATGAAATTCAGCGCAACCGGGGGGCCGCCATCGTCGATGGTCAGAGTCCCGCCAGCAGAAGTCCCTGAATACGAATATGATGTAACGGAGCCGAGGGAAACGCCGGCCAGAACAATTTGATCGCCGGCCCCACCTGGCTCAATCTTGCCCGTAAATGTTGCCGCATCGTCGAGTTGCAGGGTCCCGATGCCGTTGTCGAAGCGGACGAGGGATGTCGTTGGGCCACCAAGCTCCAACGTAGCCTTGACCGCTGAGGGGACGAGGAATCCCGGGGCCGGTGGGTATCCCACGGCGAGTTCGAGAACGCCCGCACCCGAGACCGATCCGGCCAGATCGACCGAGGCGGAGCCGACGTTGGAGGGCCCAATATAGATCAACCCGTTGTCGACGATCGCCGCCGAAATCGCGCTATTCCCCGCCGTAATCTCGCCGCCGGGCTCGACCGTCAATTGAGTTGCAAGGAGCGTGGAGTTAGTAAGCAAAAGAGTACCTGAGATAGATAAGTTATTTATGTTATAGTATTCATAAGAAGATGACGAGCCTCCGAAGAAATCAAGTTCGCCTGAAGGTGCAATGATTTGCAGTGTAGATAGAATAGACACGTATGTACCAAGTCCAGTATCAAACATTTCCATGGAATTTTGAGTGCCGACACCTATGTTAGCTGCATCGATGGTGACCAATCCACCAACATTATAGTATCCGTCAGTGTAAGTTCCCCCAGTCAATGTCCCGTTCGACAGATTTGTGAGGCCTCCATTACCGACGTTTAGTGTAATTCCGTCTCCGATGGATCCTGTGTTGGTCAATGTCTGAGCGGTCACTACCACTGCGAACAGGACGTCATTGTTTGCCAATGTACCGGTTACATCGACGCTGCCGCCACCTTCAATGGCTCCGTCATTGACGATGGTGGTGGCTGCCAAGGTTCCACCTACTTCGATATCGCCGCCACTGAGCACGGATATATCATGGCCAACAGAAAGTTGACTTCCGGTATCAATATTAAGCGTGTTATAACCTATATTTAAGGCGTTTATCGAGTAAGTCTCAGCAGAGTTAATGGTTATATAAGAACTATAGGTGGTATCGAATCCGACCAAACCTATGGTCGGGATGAGCACGTTGGCGTCAGGGCTGTTCGGCACGACATCGCCGTACCAGAAGGACGCCTGGTCCCAATAGGCTTGGGAATTGTTCGGATCGGCGATGAATTTGTAGAGGGTCATGCACTAACTTTCCGGCTTGGTCCTTCGCGCCGCCCAACCTTGAGCCCGCCCACTGGCCTGAGCGTCACCTGACCGGCGGCCTGCCCGCAACCATGGAGGGGCGCTGATGTCCGTTACAAATGAACTCGGCGGCTTAGTCGCCGCCAAGGACCTTAAGAGTGTGGCAAAGTAAGGAAGCCATATTTCCGGAAGATGGCCGCGGCCTTCGGGCCCTCGGCGAAACGCAGGAACGCCAGCCCCTGTGGATTGTGCGAGGCCGCGATCAGGGCGACCGGATAGACGATCGCGGGATGGCTGGAATCCGGGAACAGGGCGACGATCCGGACCGCCGGCTCCACCTTGGCGTCGGTGTCGTAGACGATCCCCAGCGGCGTCTCGGCGCGGGCGACAAAAGCCAGGGCGGCGCGGACGTTCTCCGCCGGGGCGAGCCGATCTTTGACGCTGCCGTATACCCCAAGCGCGGCGAGCGCGGCGCGCGCATAGCGTCCGGCCGGCACGTCCGGACCGGCGACGGCCAGGCGACCTGTAGGTCCCAGCGCCGCCGCCAGCGGGACGTTGGGCCCAAGTCTCAGGCGCACGGTGGATTTGGCCGGCGCGATCAGAGCCAGGTGGTTGGTGAGCAGGTCGCGCCGGCTTGCGGCGACGATCAATCCGCGTTTCTGCAGATAGTCCATCCACGCGCGGTCGGCCGAGATATAGACATCGGCCGGCGCCCCCTGCTCGACCTGGCGGGCGATGGCCCCGGACGCGGCATAGGAGAATTTGACCGCGCCGCCGGTCTGGGCG
>DASXMK010000343.1:0-6644 GCA_036495705.1 Caulobacteraceae bacterium
ACCTGGGTGCGCATGGAGGCCTTGGCCGCCTGGGCGACGCCGGCGGGATCGCTCTCGCGCCGCGCCTGCCACTCAGCCACGCTCCAGCCAGCGGGCAGATAGCCGTTGATCGGATCGTGGGCGCTGGTCTGGTCGGTGACCGCGTCAGGGCGTACGCCGCGTTTCAACAACGCCAGGAACACCTCGGCGGCGTTGCCCAGCAGCCCCACCGACAACGGCTTCTTTTCGGCGCATGACCGTTCGATGAGCCCCAGCGCCTCGTCGAGGTCCTGGCTCATCACGTCGAGATAGCCGGTGCGCAGGCGCATCTCCATGCGCGAGGCCTGGCATTCCACGGCCAGGCACGAAGCCCCGGCCATGACCGCCGCCAGGGGCTGGGCCCCGCCCATGCCGCCCAGGCCCCCGGTCAGGATCCAGCGGCCAGCGAGATCGCCGCCATAATGCCGGCGGCCAAGCTCGGCGAAGGTCTCATAGGTGCCCTGAACGATGCCCTGGGCGCCGATGTAGATCCATGAGCCGGCGGTCATCTGGCCGTACATCATCAGGCCCTTGCGATCGAGCTCGTTGAAATGCTCCCAGGTCGCCCAGCGCGGCACCAGGTTGGAGTTGGCGATCAGCACCCGAGGCGCATCGGCGTGGGTGCGAAACACGCCCACCGGCTTGCCCGACTGGACCAGCAGGGTCTGGTCAGCCTCCAGTCGGCGCAGCACGCCGACGATGGTATCGAAGCTTTCCCAGTCGCGGGCGGCGCGGCCCACCCCGCCATAGACCACCAACTCCTCGGGCCGCTCGGCGACGTCGGGATCGAGATTGTTCATCAGCATGCGCAGCGGGGCTTCGGTCAGCCACGACTTGGCCGACAGCTCGCTTCCGCGCGGGCTGCGGATCACGCGGCTGTTGTCGAGGCGGGTCATGAGGCGAACTCGAGGCAGGCTTGGAGGACCGAGTGGAGCGTCGTCGTCATCGGCGCGGTCGCCTCAGGATCGAACGGACTCGGCCAATTTTCGGGCGTGACCGCGCTGGCCGGTTCGGCCATGTAGCCGCGGCAGGCCAGCTCCATCTGGATGGCGTGGACGCCCTCGCCGGGCCGACCGTAATGGCGGGTGATATAACCGCCCTTGAAGCGTCCGTTGGTGATCCGCGAACAGGCGAAGGTGTCGCAGGGCGCTTCGACGGCCGCGGTCAGCCCCGGATCGCAGCTCGCCCCGTTGTTGGTGCCGATATTGAAGTTGGGCAGGGCGCCCTGGAATAGGCGCGGGATCCGCGAACGGATCGAGTGGGCGTCGTAGACCACGACCGCGGCGTGGCCGGCGCGCAGGCGTCGGATCTCTTCGCTCAGGGCGGCGTGATAAGGGTCGAAATACAATTGGCGGCGGGTGGCGATCTCGTCGGCGTCTGGCCCATGGCCCAGGCGATAGATTGGCTCGCCGTCGAACGTCGTGGTCGGGCAAAGCTCCGTGGTCGCCATGCCTGGATAGAGCGAGGCGCCGGACGGGTCGCGATTGACATCGATCACCGAGCGCGACAGGCGCGTCGAAATCACCGTCGCGTCAAGGCGGTCGGCGAAGCCGTAGAGCCGATCCACCCACCAGTCGGCGTCGCGCCGAGCCAGCCAGAGCGAGACGAACCGACCGTCCAGATGTGGCGGAATCTCGGTCCCGGCGTGCGGGATGGAGACGATCAGCGGAGCCTCCCCGCGCCGCACAGAAAGCCAGGCGGGCAAGGTCACGTGACCACGCCCGGGAGTTCCGCGCGCGCGGCGCCCAGGATCTGTCCCTCGCGGACCAAGGCGATGGCGGCGGCCAGGTCGGGCTGCAGAAAGCGGTCGTCCTCGAGGTGAGGGACATCGGCGCGCAAAGCCGTCCGCACCGCCTCCAAAGCGGCGCTGGAGGCAAGGGGGCGATGGAAGTCGCAGCCCTGAACGGCGGTCATCAGCTCGATGCCGACGACGGCGAAGGCGTTGTCGGCCATGGCCATCAGTCGCCGCGCCCCGTGGGCGGCCATGGACACATGGTCCTCCTGGTTGGCGCTGGTGGGGATGGAATCGACGCTGGCCGGGAAGGCGTGCTGCTTGTTCTCGGCCACCAGGGCGGCGGCGGTCACCTGGGCGATCATGAACCCGGAGTTGAGGCCGGGCTTCGGGGTCAGGAACGCGGGCAGGCCGGAGAGGACCGGATCGGTCAGCATGGCGACGCGGCGCTCGGCGAGCGAGCCGATTTCGCACAGGGCGAGCGCGATCATGTCGGCGGCGAAGGCCACCGGCTCAGCGTGGAAATTGCCGCCGCTAAGGCATTCGTCGTCCGCCGCGCCGTCCTTTGGAAAGATCAGCGGATTGTCGGTGACGCCGTTGGCCTCGACCTCAAGGGTCTGCGCCGCCTGGCGCAATATGGTGAGCGCGGCCCCCATCACCTGCGGCTGGCAGCGCAGGCAGTAGGGATCTTGCACGCGCGCGTCGCCGGTGAGGTGCGAAGCGCGGATGGTCGAGCCGGCCATCAAGGCGCGCAGGGCGGCGGCGGTCTCGATCTGGCCGGCGTGGCCGCGGAGGGCGTGGATGCGGGCGTCGAACGGGGTGTCGGCCCCCTTGGCCGCTTCGGTCGAGAGCGCCCCGGTGATCAGCGCCGTGCGGAACAGGGTCTCGGCTTCGAAGAGGGCGGCCAGGGCGTAGGCGGTGGAGAACTGGGTGCCGTTGAGCAGCGCTAGGCCCTCCTTGGGCCCAAGCTCGAGCGGCGCGAGGCCGGCCTGGCGCAAGGCCTCGGCCGCGCCCAGCCGCCGGTCGCCGACGATGACCTCGCCAACGCCGATCATGGCTGCGGCCATATGCGCCAGCGGCGCCAGGTCGCCGGAGGCGCCGACCGAACCCTGGACCGGCACCACCGGCGTGACGCCGCGCGCCAGCATCGCCTCGATCAGGGCTGGCGTCGCCGGCTTGACACCCGAAGCGCCGCGGGCGAGGCCGGCGAGCTTCTGCGCCATCATCAGGCGGGTGACGGCGACCGGAGTGGCCTCGCCGACCCCGGCGGTGTGCGAGAGGACCAGGTTGGTCTGCAGGCGGGCGAGATCCGCCGTCTCGATGCGGACGCTGGCCAATTTGCCGAACCCGGTGTTGACGCCATAGACGGCCTCTCCACGGGCCAGGAGCCGCTCCACGGCCGCCGCCGAGGCGGCGATCGCGGGAAGGGCGGCCGGGTCCAGGCGTGGCGTGGCGCCCTGATAGATGCGCCGCCAGTCGCTTAAGCTGACCTGGCCGGGCTTGAGGATCACCGCCGTCAATTTCCCCTCCACACCCGGGCGTGCAGCGGATTGCGCCCCATCCAGTAGACGAGTTCGGCCGGGCGCTCGATGTCCCAGATGGCGAGGTCGCACCATTTGCCGGCTTCCAACGACCCGGTGGCATCCCGCAGTCCCAACGCCCGGGCGCCGTTGCGGGTGACGCCGGCCAAACACTCGGGCACGGTCATGCGGAACAGGGTCGCGGCCATGTTCATCACCAGCAGCAGCGAGGTCAGCGGCGCGGTCCCTGGGTTGCAGTCGCTGGCCAGGGCCATGGGAACGCCGTGAGCCCGCAGCGCCTCGATCGGCGGCAGGCGCGTCTCGCGCACGAAATAATACGCCCCGGGCAGCAGGGTGGCGACGGTCCCGGCCCCGGTCATGGCGGCGACGCCGGCCTGGTCGAGGTGCTCGAGATGCTCGGCGGAGAGGGCCCCATATTCGGCGGCCAGGGCCCCGCCGTGGAGGTTGGAGAGCTGGTCAGCGTGCAGCTTGACCGGCAGGCCGTGGGCGCGCGCGGCTTCGAACACGCGCCGCACCTGCGCGGGGGCGAACCCGATCCCCTCGCAGAAGGCGTCGACAGCATCAGCGAGACCGGCTGCCGCGAGCGCCGGGATCATCTCGCAGACCTTGTCGATATAGCCTTCGGCGTCGTCGGCGTACTCCGGGGGCAGGGCGTGAGCGCCCAGGAACGTGGTCATCACCGTGGCGTCTCGCCGGCGGCCAAGTTCCCGCGCCGCCTGCAGCTGGCGCGTCTCGGCCTCGAGGCTGAGGCCGTAGCCCGACTTGACCTCCACCGTGGTTACGCCTTCGGCGATCAGGGCGTCGAGGCGGGGGAGGGCGGTCTCTACCAGGTCGGGGAGGCTGGCCGCGCGCGTCGCCCGCACCGTGGAGAGGATGCCGCCGCCCTGGCGGGCGATGTCCTCATATCTGGCTCCGGCCAGGCGCTGCTCGAACTCGCCTGAGCGGTCGCCGGCGAACACCAGATGGGTGTGGCAATCGATCAGGCCGGGGGTGATCCATCGGCCTTCGCAGTCGAGGTCGCGTTCGGCCTCGAGGGCCGGCGCATCCTTGGCCGGTCCGGCGTAGACGATCCGACCGCCCGCCTGGGCGACCAATCCGGGCGCAATCTCCCCCAGGCCAGGGGCGCCCGCGGCCAGGGTAGCCAGGCGCGCATTTCGCCAGATCGCGTCACAGCGCATGCGCGGGATGCTTGGCGCGCTGGCTCGAATATGTCTAGACATATTCGATGACCAGCTTGTGGTTCGCCACCGCCTTGCTGCCCGACGGCTGGGCCTCGTCGGTGCGTCTGACCCTGGCCGACGGGCGGATCGCCACGGTCGAGACCGGTGTCGCACCCGCGCCCGGCGACGAGCGCGGCCGCGCGGGACTGCCCGGCGTCGGCAATCTTCACAGCCACGCCTTCCAGCGCGCCATGGCTGGCCTGGCCGAGACCCGCGCCGCCCAAGGCGGAGACGACTTCTGGTCCTGGCGCGAGGTCATGTACCGGTTCGTCGGGCGTCTGACCCCGGATGACGTGGAAGCCATCGCCGCCCAGGCCTACGCCGAGATGCTGGAGAGCGGCTTCACCCGGGTCGGGGAATTCCACTATCTGCATCACGACGTCGGCGGCGCCGCCTTCGCCGACCCGGCCGAAATGACCCACCGGATCGTCGCCGCCGCCAACGAGACTGGCATCGGCCTCACCCTGCTGCCGGTGTTCTACGCCCATGGCGGATTCGGCGGCCAACCTTCAGCCACACATCAGCAACGTTTCACCCACTCGCTGGGCGGATTTGGGCAACTCATGGACCGCGCCAAACGCAGTCTTGAGCGGCTCCCGGACGGCGTGTTGGGGGTGGCCCCGCATAGCCTGCGGGCGGTGACGCCGGACGAACTGGCGGCGCTGATCCCCCTGGCCGGAACCGGGCCGATCCACATCCACGTGGCCGAACAGGCGCGGGAGGTCAGCGACTGCCTGGACTGGTCGGGCCAGCGGCCGGTGGCCTGGCTGCTGGACCATGCCCCAGTGGACGCCCGCTGGTGCCTGGTCCACGCCACGCACGTGGACGCGAACGAAGTGGCGGGACTGGTGGCCGGCGGCGCGACCGCCGGCCTGTGCCCGATCACCGAGGCCAATCTGGGCGATGGCCTGTTTCCCGCTGTCGACTATCTGGCCAAGGGCGGCGCCTTCGGAATCGGCAGTGATTCCAATGTCCTGATCGACCTTGCCGAGGAGTTGCGCCTGCTCGAGTACGGTCAGCGGCTGACGGCGCTTGGGCGCAACCGACTGGGTTCCGGCGCGGAGTTGTTCAAAGCCGCCCAGCTCGGCGGCGCGCGCGCTTTGGGCCTCACCCACCCCGGGCTGGAGGTCGGCGCGTCGGCCGATATCCTGTCGCTGAACCTTGACCACCCGGCTTTGTGCGGCAAGACAGGCGACACCCTGCTGGATGGCTGGGTCTTCGCCGCCCGCGGCGGCGCGGTGGACACCGTCTGGCGACGCGGCGCCAAGGTGGTCGAGGGCGGCCGGCACGTCCGCGCCCACGCCATCGCCGAGCGCTATCGGCGGATCCTCGCCAGGGTGCTGGCGGAATGACGGCGCTGCACCGGCGGATCACCAGCGATCTGGCGGACGAGATTCGCTCCGGCGCCTGGCCGCCCGGCCACCGGATTCCGTTCGAGCACGAACTCATGACCCGCTACGGCTGCGCCCGGGCGACAGTGAGCAAGGCGGTGCACGCCCTCGCCGCTCAGGGCCTGGTGCAGCGCCGGCGCCGGGCCGGCACCTTCGTCGCCCGCCCGCATATACAATCGGCCGTGCTGCACATCCCAGACATCGCCGCCGAGATCGCCGCCCGCGGCCAGGCCTATCGCTGGGTGAGGCTCGGCTGGCGCATCAGCCGCGGATCGTCCAATCCCGACGCCGCCAGGCTCGGCCCCGCTGGCCCGCTACTGGCGGTCAAGGGCCTGCATCTGGCCAACGCCAAGCCGCTGGGGCTGGAGCACAGGTTGATCAATCTGGCGGTGGTCCCGGACGCGCGTGGCCAAGACTTCATCGACGCCGCGCCCGGCGCCTGGTTGCTGGAACACGTGGCCTGGACCGAGGCGCGCCATGAGATCGCCGCCATCAACCCCGACCTGGATGACGCCGAGCCGCTGGGCCTGACGAGCGCCCACGCCTGCCTGTCGGTGAAGCGCTGGACTTGGCGGCTTGGGGCCGGGGTCACCTTCGTGCGGCAGGTGTTTCCCGGCGAGGCCTTTGACCTGACCGCCGCCTTCACGCCAGGCGCTGGCTAGGATCGCCGCTCACCGCCTCGGCCTTGGCCGCCAGCAGGCTCAGGGTCTCGGCGTGACTGGCGCGGGTGATGCGATAGCCC
>DASXMK010000344.1:0-5969 GCA_036495705.1 Caulobacteraceae bacterium
CTGTTCGGCGGCCCGCGGATTGGACCCGGCCCAGGCCCAGCCGGTGACTTTCCAGCCGGCGGCTTGGCGGCGCAGGGAAATGGCGATGGTGGCCGGCTCGATCACGACCGCGCCACGCCGCTCATAGCTATAAAGCACCGGCGCTAGGACATAGGTCATGTCGCGGTCGGTCCGGGGGGAACTGTGCAAGGTCGCCAAACTCTCGGCCCCGCCCGCCTGCTGCAGCGAAGTCGACCACGCCTGGAAGGCGCCAGGACCGCTCCAAGTGCGCGCGGGCACCTCCTCGACCAGATTGACGTCGACCATGTAGTCGGCCGTCTGGTGGGTGAAACCGGCCAGGAGGTCCCTGACCGCCGGCAGAGGATCGCTTCTGGCGATATGGCGCCGATGATGATGATGGCCGACCAAATGATGGGCAAGGTGGCGGGGCGCGGTCCAGCCGACAGTGGCCCAGGCGAACGCGGTCACGCCGACAACGGCTGAAAAGCACACGCGGCGCAGTAAGGCCTGCGTCATCCTACCCTTAGCCCCCTGGATCAAACCCATCCAGATTGCCCACAATCGGCCACAAATCGTCTCAGAGCAATGCCAAAAGGCGCCACAATTCGCCACAGCCCAGCTTAGGGCGGCGAACTGCCATGGCGCCGACTCGCAGGCCGCCTTAGTTTTTCGCCGTGCCCAGTCCCGCCGCCAGCATCACCATTCGCACCGCCCGGCCGGCGGACGCGGCCCTGATCCACGAATTCATCCTGGAGTTGGCCGAGTACGAGAAGCTTAGCCACGCGGCGGTGGTCACCATAGATCAGGTGCGGGCGGCCGTGTTCGGGACCCCGCCGCGGGCCTATTGCGACATCGCCCGGGCCGGCGACCAGGACGTCGGCTTCGCCTTGTGGGTCTACAATTTCTCGACCTTCGTCGGCCGCGCCGGCATCTGGCTGGAAGACCTCTATGTGCGTCCGGCGGCGCGCGGAGGCGGAGCGGGCAAGGCGCTCCTGGCCAACCTCGCCCGCCGCTGCCGCGACGAGCATCTCGGCCGCCTCGAGTGGGCGGTGCTCAACTGGAACGCGCCCTCCATCGCCTTCTACGACTCCCTGGGCGCACAGGCCCTCAGCGGCTGGACCACCCGGAGGCTCGACGGCGAGCCTCTGGCGAACCTGGCGGCCGGCCGGTAGAGGCGGATATGCCCGGCCAGACCATCCTGATCTTTCGCCACGCCGAGAAGCCGGCCGATGGCGCCGACGCCGGCGTCGATGCGACCGGAAAGCCCGACCCCAGGTCCCTGACCCCGCTAGGCTGGCAAAGGGCCGGGGCGTGGACGGCCCTGTTCGTCCCGGCGCTCGGGCAAGCGGCGGCCCTGCCCCAGCCGACGGCCATCTTCGCCTCGGCCCTGGCGCGGCGCGAGGATCTGGAAAAAGGCGTGGGCGGGCGCAGCCGCCGGCCGCTGGAGACCGTGATCGGTCTGGCCGCGCGGCTCGGGCTGGCCATCGATCAAGGCTTCACCAAGGGCCAGGAACGTGAGCTGGCCGCGGTCCTGGCCGCGACCCCGGGCGTGACGCTGGTCTGCTGGCAGCACGAAGCCATCGCCGCCATCGTCAAGGCCCTGGCCCCGGACGCGCCGGTTCCCGAACACTGGCCGGGCGACCGGTTCAACGTGATTTTTCGCCTCGAGCGTGACGATCAGGCGGGCGCCTGGACGTTCAGCCAGCTGGCCCCGGTCATGCTGGCCGGCGACAAACCCGACCCGATCTGAGGCGACGGCCGGTTACTTCCTCCCTCCCCTTGATGGGGAGGGTCGAGACGCGGAGCGCGTCCGGGGTGGGGCGCGCGATGAGGCGTGAGCCGAAGACCCAGCAAAAAGTCCCACCCCCTCCAAATCTCCCCCTGCAAAGCGGGGGGAGGGCCGGCGAAGCCGGGAGGGGGGCGAGGACCGCACGTTGACGCCGTCGCCCCCTCCACCACTTCGGGGTCCCCCTCCCCCGTGAACGGGGGAGGATCGGGCCACCTCCCCCATCAAAAGGGAGGAGGAGGGCTAGGCTTCAGGCCTGGCCTACGAACTAAGGTCGGCCATGCCCGTCCAGGCCGCCAGGGTGGCGAGTTTCTGATCCTCGCTCCACGGCGGTCCGAAGGCCCGGCCCATGGCCTTCAGGTGGTTTTCGAGGGCGATCGCCGGCGCGCCAAGGGTCCGGCTGGCTTCCAGCAGCAGGTCCCGCTCGACGAGCCGGGAGACATCGAGGCCAACGGCGGCGCAGGCTTGCGCCACCACGTCGCGATAGAAGTCACCCTCGGCGGCGTGGATCAGGTCGTGCGATTTCACGATCTCGGCTAGGGGCCGCTCAGCCTTCGACCGGCCGGCCGGCACGACCGCCAGGCTCACGGCAAGGCCGGACTTGCGCACCGCCGCCACCGCCTCGGCGATGCCCCGGGAGGCCTTGGCCAGGCTGGCGGCGCGCACTTCGGCGATGCGGATCTGGGCGGCTGCGGCCTCCATCTCGGCCACCTGGTGATAGACGAACCGCTCCTGGCCGGCCGCGAACACCACCCGCCGCCGCTCGACCACCCGCGGCGCGCTCAACTCTCCGGCCAGGGCCACAACCGCCGTCCAATAGGTGTGCGGACGAAATCCCAATACGGCGCAAGCGGACGTTTCCGCCATCACCACCTCGAATCGCCCGCCCGGGAGCATTGTGCGCCATCGGGTCTCAGAATCGATGTTCCAATTCCAGGCTGATGCGCCATTGCGAGCGCGCTTCGGCCCGATCGGTCCCCACCGGGAACAGCCAGCCGGCGTCGACGCCGATTTCCACGGGAGCGTGGCCCGGGCGGCCCTCCCACAGCACCTGAGGGCCGACATAGGCGCCCTGCGCCCCGCCGAACGCATGGTCCGTGCCCAGATCGCCGAAGGCTTCGGCCCCTAGGCGCAGCGCGCCCACGGTGCGCCAGGTCGCCGACGCGGCGTAGCCATAGCTGGCGAACCGCGCCTCGCCCGGACCGCTGAGCGGCCGCTCGACGATAAGGTTCAGCAGCCCCTGGAAGCGCTGGACCTGCTTGGCCAGCAGCACCTTGCCTTCGATGACGTCGGGCTCGCCGCGCAGGCCCTGGGTATATTCGAGGTAGCCGCCGGCATCGACGCCCAGACCGGGGATCTGGCCGAGGTAAGTGACGGCCTCCAGGCCAACCCCGGTCAGTTGCAGGGCCTGGCCCGGCGACCGCTCAAGCGTGCCGACCAGCGCCAGGCTCAGGCGGTCGTTGAGGCCGTACTCGCCCTCGAGCACCGTGGTCATGTCGCCGCCGGAAGGCCCGCCCAGTTGCCGGGCCGTCCGCACCTCGAACTCGGCCTCGCCGTTTTCGACATAGGGCGTGTACACGACCTCGTCCAAACGCGGGTCGGCGAGCGCCGCGCCGGCTCTCGCCAGCGCCAGCATCGACACCAGACCGACCATCGCCCGCTTCATCCCGCCCCCCGTGAGATGGCGGTCATATTTGCTATTGCGAACTATTGTCAATCGCATCTATAGGGCGGCCATGAACCTGCGCCAGATCCGCCTCGCCGCCGCCTTGGTCCTTCTCGCCGGCGGGGCCTTTGCCGCCCAGCCGCGCCCAGCGTCGGTGGCTCTGACCCTGAAGGACCATCGCTTTTCCCCGGCGACGGTGACGGTTCCCGCCGGCGTGCCGGTGCGCATCACCCTGACCAACCTCGACGGGGCGACCGAGGAATTCGACAGCGACGATCTGCTGGTCGAAGAGCGGGTCACGCCGCACGAAAAGCTCACCTTCACCGTCGGGCCGCTGAAGCCCGGGGCCTATCACTTCATGGGCGAGTTCCACGCGGCCACGGCGCAGGGGGTGGTCACGGCCGCCACGGCCCCCGGCGGCTGAGAGGCCTCTGCCTCTCTCCATCGGGGTTGTCCCGGCCAAGCCCGGCGTGGAAAGGTGTCTCTGATCTCAACCGTGGCAGGACCGCGCCGTGGCCCCAGGCTGGAGCAACTTCTTTTTCCTCATCGGCTCCGCCGCGGCCGGCCTGATCGGCCTGTTGTTCGTGATCATGACCCTCATGGCCGGGGTCGAGCGGTCCAAAGCCCTGCGCGGCCAGGCGCTGTATATGACCCCGACCATCGCCCATTTCGGAGCGGTGTTCGCCATCAGCGCGGTCAGCCTGGCGCCCGGCCTGACCTTGCGCGAAGCGGCGTTCGTCTTCGGTTTCGTGGCCTTGCTGGGCTTCGCCTGCGCCGGACGGGCCGTCATCGGCTTTTTCAGGCCCTCGCCCGGGAACGAGCCGCACTGGTCGGATTTCTGGCTCTACGCCGCCCTGCCCGCGGTGCTCTACGCCGCCCTGGTGGTCGACGCCGCCGGCGTTTGGAATCATGCGGCCTGGGCGGTCCGGATCCAGGCCGGCCTGTTGCTCATCCTGCTGCTTCTGGGCATTCGCAACGCCTGGGACCTGGTGAGTTGGATGGCCCCCAGCCGTCCGCCGCCGGGAAACAGCGAATTGTAAGGAGCGTCATGACCACGCGGATCGATGAGATCGCCGAAGGTATCCACCGTATCTCGACCTATGCGCCCGAGGTGGCGCCCCCGGCCGGATTCACCTTCAATCAATATCTCGTCCTGGCCGATCAGCCGCTGCTGTTCCATTGCGGGCCGCGGGGCCTGTTTGCCGCCGTCTCGGCCGCCGTGGCCACGGTGAGCCCGATCGAGCGCCTGCGCTGGATCTCGTTCGGCCACATCGAAGCTGACGAATGCGGAGCGATGAACGCCTGGCTGGCGGCGGCGCCGGACGCTCAGGTCGTTCAAGGGATGACCGCCTGCCAGGTGTCGCTGAACGATCTCGCCGACCGCCCGCCGCGCGCTTTGGCTGACGGCGAGGTGCTGGACCTCGGCGGCCGGCGGGTGCGTTGGATCGACACCCCGCATGTGCCGCATGCCTGGGAATCCGGGCTGATGTTCGAGGAGGTCACCGCGACCCTGCTGTGCGGCGACCTGTTCGCCCAGCTTGGCGACGGCCTGCCGGCCATCGGCTCGGCCGACATCGTGCCGGCGGCGATCAGCGCCGAGGAGGCGTTTCACGCCAGCTCGCTGACGGCGACGACGGCGGCGACCGTACGTTCACTGAAGGCCCTGGCCCCGCGGCGGCTGGCGGTGATGCACGGGGCCTGTTTCGAAGGCGACTGCGCCGGCGCGCTGGACCGGCTGGCCGACTACTATGAAAGCGCCCACCAACAGGCCATGCGAACGGCCTGACCTAGCCGGGACGGTCTTGGCCCGCCGCTGATTTGACGCAATCGCGCGGCATGTGAGGGCAGGAACTTCACCGTCCGCGCGGCGTTGTGGCTCCGCTTGACATGACTGGGCCGGGCGCGGGACAAGGCATTTGTTCCTAGTCAAGTTGCGTCTCCCCCGAACCCCTTTCCGGGAGTCCGCTTACTATGGCTGCGCTACCCAATCTGATCCCTGCCAAGACCAAGGCGCAGGTCTTCGGTGACGTCGCCTACCACTTCGGCTCTGACTCCGCGCCGGTGCTGACCGTCGATGTGACCCGGACCGGGGTCTATTTCGAGCACCACAACCTGTTGTGGAAAAACCCGGCGGTCACGGTCACGGTGCGACCCCCCAGCGGGGGCTTCAAGCCTGGCGTACAGGTGTTCATCGCCGACGCCCGGGGACCGGGCATGATCGCCTTCAGCGGCGATGGCCTCGGCAAGGTGGTGCCGGTGCATATGCACTCTGGCCGCCAGATCGAGGTGCGCGGCCATCAGTTCCTCGCGGCCACCGAGGGCATCGACTACCACCCGATTCGCAAGAAGGGCCCGCCGGATCTGATGCATGGCGGCAACGGCTTCACCATCGACCGCTTCGAGAATCGCGGGAACGACGGCGTGCTGTGGATCTACGCCTATGGCCAGGTGTTCGAGAAGGACCTGGCCGAAGGCGAGAGCATCGACATCGAACCCCACGCCTGGCTGTACAAGGAC
>DASXMK010000345.1:0-8710 GCA_036495705.1 Caulobacteraceae bacterium
GCGTTTCCAGCTTCGCGGTATTGGCGCGCCATCAGGTAGAGGTCGTAAGCCTCGGCGCTGGTCGTCCCGCGCTTCTCGATCGCCTTCTTCTCTTCCGGCAGCAGCTTCAGCTTAAGTGCGGCGACGATGGCCTGACTGATCTCGTCCTGCAGGGCGAAGATATCGGTGAGTTCGCGGTCCCAGCGCTCGGCCCAGATATGGTTTCCGGTCCGGCCGTCCGCGAGCTTGGCGGTGATCCGCACCCGGTTTCCCGCCCGCCGCACGCTGCCTTCCAGGACGTGGCTGACGCCGAGCTTCTGGGCCACGTCCGGAATGTCGAACCCCTTGCCCTTGAAGTTGAAGGCGGTGTTGCGGGCGGTGACGTCGAGCGCCGAGACATTGGAGAGGTCGGTGATGATGTCTTCGCTGATCCCGTCGCTGAAATATTCCTGTTCGGCGTCGCCGCTCATGTTGGTGAACGGCAGGACACAGATGGAAAGCTTGCGGGCGGCTTTCCGGGGCGTTTCGTTCGAACCGTCCGGCGAGATCAGGCCGGCGATGGCCCCGACGACCTGCTTCCAGCCCGGCGCGTCGTCGCCGCCGGACCAGCCGGCGAGATTGGCGCACTGGATGGAGTCGAACGGCATCGGCAGGCGGCCGCCATCGACGCTGAGCTGCACCAGCTTGCCATCCTCGCGGGCGCGGTTGGCCTCGGAGAACACCCACTGGCTTTTGGCCGCCTCGGCCGACCAGACCACGACCACTGCCTTAGCGGTCGTCAGCCGCTCGGCGATGACGTCGGCGTAGGCCCGGTTGGGGGGAATCTCGTCGTCGCGCCACACGCCATAACCCAGCGCCCTGAGAGCCTCGCCGATCTGGCGGGCCTGGGTCTCGGTCGACCTGGCGTAGGAAATGAAGACGTCGGACATGCGGCCCCCGCCCGGAACCTAGCGACAGCGGGCGCCGCGGCGCAAGCGGCTCTCCACTTCCGCTCTTCCCAGAAAGCGGGGACCCAGGCTTTTTGCTACCGTCATCACCGGGCGTCAGTCCCGGTGATCCATTTGGCGCGAGATGTGGGGTGGCCGCGCTGGGCGCGGCCACGGGCGAAGGCTTGCGTTCATAGACGGCCGATCCTCCCCCGTTTACGGGGGAGGGGGACCCCGAAGGGGTGGAGGGGGCGGTTGCAGTGCTGTGCGGTCGCCGCCCCCCTCCCGGCCGTTCGGCCGGCCCTCCCCCCGCTTTGCGGGGGGAGATCCAGGGGTGCGCACCCCAACCCGGACGCGTTCCGCGTCTCGACCCTCCCGTCAAGGAGAGGGAGCCCCGATCAGCTCGCGGTAGCGGTCGTGGCGGCGTGGATCCTTGACCGGGTGGGTGGTGATCAGGGTGAGGCCCGGCCAGCGATCGAGCACCGCCTCGATGGCCAGGCGGGCCTCGAACCTGGCCAGCGCCGCGCCGATGCAGAAATGCGGCCCGGCCCCGAACGATAAGGCCGGGACGCCCGGGGCTCGGGTGATGTCGAAACGGTCGGGATCGGGGAAGGCCTCCGGGTCGCGGTTGGCCGCCCCCAGGCCCACGCGCACGGTGTCGCCGGCCTTCAAGGTCTTGCCGCGCAGTTCGACATCGACCGTGCAGCGGCGGTTGGTCGAGGTGGACTGGGTGGGGTGGTGGTAGCGCAGGATCTCCTCCAGCGCTCCGGGCATCAGGGTCCGGTCGGCGACGAGCGCCCGCCACTGCTGCGGGTGGGCGAGCAGCAGATAAAGGCCGCTGGAGATGAAGCGCTCGGTGGTGGTGCCGGCGGCGGTGTAGATCGTCGCGATGGCCGAGTAGAGTTCCGGCTCGGTCAGCGCGCCCTTGGCGTCTTCGGCGGCGATCAGGGCGCTGATCAGATCATCGCGCGGGGCGCCCCGGCGCTCGCCGATCAGGGCGCTGACGTAGCGGCCGACCCAGCGCCCGGCCTCCAGAGCCTCAGCCCACGATTCCTCCGAGCGCTTGGGGGCCATCAGGGCGGCGGTGCGCTCGAAAGCCAGGCGGAAGGCCTCGCGGTCGCCCACCGGGATGCCGATGATCTCGCTGGCGACGATGATCGGCACGTGGAAGGCGAAATCGGTGATCAGGTCGAAGCGGCCCTTGGCGGCGGCGCCGTCGAGCAGTTCGGCGATCACCTGGGCGATGCGGCCGCGGCGTTCCTCGACATTGCGGCGGGAGAAGGCTGAGACCACCAGGGCGCGGATGCGGGCGTGGTCGGGGGCGTCCATCTGGTTGAAGGACTGGGCAAGGGTGCGGGAAAGGCCCTGTTCGGTCTTCGACTGGGCCTCGCCGGCCCTCTTGACCGCGAGGGGATTGCCCCCGCCCCAGCCGGCGGCGGCGCTGGAAAAGCGCGCCGGATCCTTCAGGACCATGGCGCAGTCGTCGTAGCGGGTCAGGTACCAGAAACCGTGGCGGGAGAGATGCACCGGATCGTCCCGGCGCAGCTGCTTAAGCACCGCGACCGGATCGTTCTCGAAATCATAGTCATAGAGGTCCGGGGCGAGGCTCATCGTGGCACCTTAGCCGCAGACGGGCGCAGATCGGCGCAGATTTTCTCCCCGCCTCGATGCCCCCCTCCCGGCTATCGCCGGGCCTCCCCCCAGAGGGGGGAGAGAACGCCGGCGCTCTCCTCCCGATGGCTGGGGGAGGGGGACCGCGAAGCGGTGGAGGGGGCTCGCGCCCTAGAACGCCGCCATGCGGGTCTTGAGCACCGTGGTGACTTCGCTCAGGCCATCGGAGGAGGCCGCGCCCATGCGCCCGAGGATGGAATCGACATAGGCCTTGGTCTCGGCGTAGGGCGGCACCCCGCCGTAGCGCTCCACCGCCCCCGGCCCGGCGTTATAGGCCGCCAAGGCTTTGGCCTGGTCGCCGCCAAAACGGCGCATCATGCTGGAGAGGTACTGCGCGCCGCCGTCGATATTGCCCTCAAGGTCGTCGGCGTCGACGCCGAGGCGCCGGGCGGTCTCGGGCATCAGCTGCATGGCCCCGCGGGCCCCCTTGCGCGACACGGCGTGGGGGTTGAAGTGCGATTCCTGCCAGGCGACGGCGGTGACCAGGCGCTCGTCGACCTGGTGGCGCTCGGCGGCGGCGTGGATGGCCTGGGCGGTTTCCTCTGGCGGGGTCGGGACCGCGCGGACCTCGCCCCGGCCGCGGCCGCGGCGCGTATGGTAGACGACCGGGGTCAGCAGGCGGGCGGTGGGCACCGCCCCACGCGAGACGTGCTGGGTGGCCCCGTCATAGCTGATGACGCCGCCGTCGGCGTGGATCTCCAGGACCTGGGCGTGGACGGCGCCGGCCAGCAGAGTAGCCGCCAGGGTCCCCAAGGCGCGCGCAACCCCCCGCATCTCCAACCCCTGTGACGCTTAACAGCGGGCGGGACCATAGCCTAAGTCGGGGCCCGCGCCCAGGGCCCGGCCATGGCGGCTGCCGATGGATGCGGCGGCGCTACGCCGGGCCGGACAGATCGAGGTTTAGGCGGGGGGAAGTAAGACGCCCCGCGACCGATCGGAGGGGATGTAGCCGCGGAGCGCCCTCATGTGAGCGATCCCGGGTGTGGCGGCCCTAATCGCTCACCTGCCAAGGCCGGCGCCGTGTCTGCTTCGGCTCAGCCTTGACCGGCATGGTGACGCCTATAGCGGCGCGCGCCTTGACCTGGATCAAACGGCGCTTGGGCTTGTCCATCCTGCACAGCGCGAGCGCGAACCCCCTCGCGATCAGCGTTGCGGCGGCGTGGCCGGCGCGCTCAGCCCGCCGCCCAGAACGGTGTAGAGCGTGACCAGATTGGCCGCCTTGGCCAGCTGGCTGGCGACCAGGGTCTGGCGGGCCGCATACAGGGAGCGCTGGGCGATCAGGACGTTGAGATAGGTGTCGGCCCCGCGCTCGTAGCGCGCCGTCGAGAGATTGAGGAAGTCGGCCGAGGCGGCGGTCAGAGCCTGTTGGGCGGCAAGCTGTTCATCGATCGTCCCGCGAAGCGCCAGGGCGTCGGCGACCTCGCGGAACGCCGTCTGGATGGCCTTTTCGTAAGTCGCCACGCCGACATCGCGCTGGGCCTTGGCGAAGGCCAGATTACCGCGGTTGGCGCCGGCGTCGAACAGGGTCTGGCTCACCGACGGGACGAAGCTCCAGGTGGCCGAAGAGCCTTTGAACAAGGTCGAGAGGGCCAGGCTGGTCAGCCCGCCCGAGGCGGTAAGCGAGATCGACGGGAAGAAATTGGCCCTGGCCGCGCCAATGTTGGCGTTGGCGGCGCGCAGGGCGTCCTCGGCCTGGAGCACATCCGGGCGAGCCAGGAGCACGCTGGAATCGACCGCCGCCGGCAGGTTATCGAGCACGACAATGGGTTCGCCGATCCCGCTCGGCAGGGCCTCGTCCGCCACCGGGGCGCCGACCACCAGGTCGAGGGCGTTGCGATCCTGGGCCACCTGGGTGGTCAGGCGGGCGACGTCGAACCGGGCCTGCTGGGCGATGGTCTGGGCCTGGCTGACATCGAGCTCGGAAGCCACGCCAGCGTCGAAGCGATGCTGGGTGACCAGCAGAGTGTCTCTGCTGCTTGTCAGCGTATCCTGGGCGATGGCGAGCAGGGCGCGGTCGGCGCCGAGCGTGAGGTAGTCGGCGGCCACCTCGGAAACCAGGGTGATCTGGGCGGCGTCGCGGGCCTCGCGGGTGGCGAAATACTGCTCCTGGGCGGCGCGGGTGAGATCGCGCACCTTGCCGAACAGATCCAGCTGCCAGGCGGTGAAGCCGGCGGTGAGGCTGTACAGCCGTTCGTTGAATGTGCCCGAGGCCCCGGCGGGGATCGCGCCGCCGCTGACCACGCTCAGCGGCTCCTGCCCATAGGTGGCGGTGGCGTTGGCGTCGATCTTGGGGAACAGAGCGGCGCGCTGGACCTGGTACTGCGCCCGGGCGGCGGCGATGTTGGCCATGGCGATCCGAAGGTCGCGATTGTTGGCCAGGGCTTGCTCGATGACCGCCTTGAGCCTGGGATCGGAGAAGAATTCCCGCCATCCCACCAGGGGGCGGGGCGCGACGGCCGGGGTCGGATAGGCCGGCCCGGTGGGGAATTTCGCCGGCGTCGGCATGGCGGGGCGATGATAGGCAGGGGCGAGATCGATGCACCCGGCCAGCAGCAACGCGGCGAGGACGATGGGCGGCGGCGCGGGCCGGCGCATGTCTATTCGCCCGCCTGCGGGGCAGGACTTACGGACGCCGGCGGCGTTGCTGCGGCGGGGGCCTGGTCCTGGCGGAACAGGCGCTTCACGACGATGAAGAACACCGGCACGAAGAAGATCGCCAGCACCGTGGCCGAGAGCATGCCGCCGATGACGGCGCGGCCAATGGCGTTCTGGCCGCCGGAGCCGGCGCCGGTGGAGACCGCCAGGGGCAGCACCCCGAAAATGAAGGCGAAGGAGGTCATCAGGATCGGACGAAGCCTGAGTTTAGCCGCCGCCAGCGCCGCCTGGGCGGCGCTCATGCCCATCTTCATGCGCAACTCGGCGAATTCGACGATCAGGATTGCGTTTTTGTCCGAAACGCCGATGGTGGTGATCAGGGCGACCTGGAAATAGATGTCGTTGTCCAGGCGCGTGAGATGGGCGGAGATCACCGCGCCGATCACGCCCAGCGGCACCACCAACAGCACCGCGATCGGCACCGACCAGCTTTCGTAGAGGGCCGCGAGGCACAGAAAAACAATCAGCAGGGAGAGGCCGTAGAGCGCGCCGGCCTGGCCCCCCGAAGCCTTCTCCTCATAGGAGAGCCCGGTCCATTCATAGCCGATGCCAGGCGGAAGCTTCTTGGCCAGGGCCTCCATGTGGGCCATGGCCGTGCCGGTGCTTTCGCCGGGGGCCGGCGAGCCCTGGATCTCCATGGAAGGATCGCCGTTGTAGCGCTCCAGCCGCGTCGGCCCGTATGTCCATTTGGTGGTGGCGAAGGCGGAGACCGGGGCCAGGGTCCCCGAGGTTCCCCGGACATAGAGGTAGTTCAGGTCCTCCGGCCGGGTGCGATACGGCGCGTCGGCCTGGATAAACACCTTCTTCACCCGGCCGCGATCGATGAACTGGTTCACGAAGGCGCCGCCGAACGCGGTGCTGACGGTGGTGTTGATGTCGGCCTGGGAGAGGCCGAACGCGCCGGCCCTGGCCTGATCGACGTCGAGCTTGAGCTGAGGCACGTCCTCGAGGCCATTGGGGCGCACCTGCACCAGGCCCTTGTCCATCCTCGCCATGCCGAGGAGCTGGTTGCGCGCGGCCAGGAGTTTGTCGTGGCCGACATCGCCGATGTCCTTGAGCTCGAAATCGAAACCGGTGGCGTTGCCGAGCTCGAACGCCGCCGGCGGCGCGAAGGCGATGATCTGGCCGGTGGTGACCGTGGGCGCCAGCTGCATGAAGACGCGTTTGACTACCGCCTGCACGCTGTTGGCCTTGCCCTTCCGCTGCGACCAGTCCTTGAGGGTGGCGAAGCCCAGGCCGGTGTTCTGGCCGATGCCGACGAAGCCGAAGCCGGCGGCGGTGAACAGGCCGGCGACGTTCTTTTTCTCATCGACCAGGAAATGATGGCGCACCTTGGCCATCACCGCTTCGGTCTGCTCGGCGGTCGAGCCGGTCGGCAAGGTCACCTGGGTGAACAGGAAGCCCTGATCCTCATCCGGCAGGAAGCCCTCGGGGATGGTGACGAACAGCAGGGCCATGGCGCCGGCGATGAGCCCATAGACGACGAAGGTCCGGCCCCACCGGCGGTTGGCGGTCTCGACGCCGCGCCCGTAGCGGGCGACTCCGCGGTCGAAATTGCGATTGAACCAGCCGGCGAAGCCCCTCTGGTGGGCAAGATCGCCTTGGGCGGGCTTCAGAAGCGTGGCGCACAGCGCCGGCGTCAGGATCAGGGCCACCATGACCGAAAGCGCCATCGCCGAGACGATGGTGATCGAGAACTGGCGATAGATGACGCCGGCCGATCCGCCGAAGAAGGCCATGGGCAGGAACACCGCCGCCAGCACCATGCCGATGCCGACCAGGGCGCCGGTGATCTCGTCCATCGACTTGCGCGCCGCCTCCTTGGGCGAGAGGCCCTCGGTTTGGATCAGGCGCTCGACGTTCTCGACCACGACGATGGCGTCATCCACCAGCAGGCCGATGGCCAGCACCATGCCGAACATGGTCAGGGTGTTGATGGTGAAGCCGGCCGCGTAGAGCACGGCGAAGGCGCCCATCAGCACCACCGGCACGGCGATGGTCGGGATGAACGTGGCCCGCAGGCTGTGCAGGAACACCAGCATGACCAGGATGACCAGGACGACCGCTTCGGCCAGGGTGACCACCACGTCCTTGATCGACAGGCTGATGAACGGCGCGGTGTCGATCGGGTAGACGACCTTGATGTCGGGTGGGAAGTTCGCCGACAGCTCGGTCATCTTGGCTTTGACCGCCCTGATGGTGGCCAGGGCGTTGGCGCCGGGGGCCAGCTTGATGGCCAGGCCGGTGGCCGGATGGCCGTTGTAGCGGGAGATGTAGGCTTCACGCTCGGCGCCCAACGCCACGCGGGCGACATCGCCTAGCCGGACGGCCGAGCCGTTGGTGTTGGTGCGCAACAGTATCTGGCGGAACTCCTCGGGGGTTTGAAGCCGCGACTGGACATTGACGATGGCGTTGAGCCGCTGGCCGCCGACGGTCGGCAAGCCGCCGATCTGGCCAGCCGAGACCTGGGCGTTCTGCGCCGTGACCGCGTTGATCACGTCGCCGACGGTGATCTGCAGGTTGGCCATCTTGATCGGGTCGAGCCAGATCCGCATGGCGTATTGCGAGCCGAAGAACTGGGTGTCGCCGACGCCGGTGATGCGGCCCAAGGGTTCTTGGATTTTGGAGGCGATATAGTCGCCCAGATCGTCCTGATCGTGACTGCCGTCGATCGATTCCAGCCCCACGATCAGGGCGAAGTTTCTGGCTGATTTGGTGACCGTGAGGCCCTGCAGTTGCACTTCCACGGGCAGGAGCGCCGTCGCCGCCTGCAGCTTGTTCTGCACCTGCACCTGGGCGGTGTCGGGATTGGTGCCCTGGGCGAAGGTCATGGTGACCACCGCCGAGCCCGACGAATCGCTGGTCGAGGAGAAGTAGATCAGGTGGTCGAGCCCCTTCATCTGCTGCTCGATCACCTGGGTGGTGGTGTTCTCCAGGGTCTGGGCGTCGGCGCCGGGGAAGACCGCGCTGACCGAGATCTGCGGCGGCGCCAGGGCCGGGAACTGGGCGATCGACAGCGATCGAATGGCCAAGGCGCCGGCGAGGACCAGGGCCAGTGCGATGACGATAGCGAAGATCGGTCTGTCGATGAAGAAGCGGGACATGACCTGCTAGTTTTCACCAGCGGGGCGCGCCCTGACCTTGGCGCCGGGAGGCAAACGGAGCAGGCCCTCGACGATCAGCCTGTCGCCGGGTTGAAGCCCCTTGGTGATGACCCACTTGTTGCCGATCGCCGCGCCGGTCTCGACCATCCGAGGGGCGACGACATCGCCCGGACCGACAACCATGGCTACCGCCTCGCCGCGCTCGTTGTGGGTTATGCCGGCCTGAGGCGCCAGCAAGCCCTGCGGGAGCACGCCCTCGATCACCCGGGCGCGGACATAGAGCCCCGGCAGCAGCACGCGGTCGGGGTTGGGGAAGGTGGCTCGCACCAGGACCGAGCCGGTCGTCGGGTCGACGGTGACATCGGCGAAGCGCAG
>DASXMK010000346.1:0-2688 GCA_036495705.1 Caulobacteraceae bacterium
GATGAGCACGCCGCCGGCGGCCCGGGCCAGCGGCCCGGAAAGGATGACGCCCAGGCCCTTCACCGCTTCCGGCGTCCCCGGGCGGGCGGCGCGGCGCATGATGCGGTCCTGGATTTGCGCCTCCAGGGCGCGACGGTCGACATGGGCTTCGAAGACCGGGCCATCGTCGTCGCGGATCGCCACCATCAGGGCGTGCACATCGCTGGCGGCGGAAATCCGCTCGGTGGTGGCGCAGCCGGCCAGCAGCGACGCCAAGGCGGCGAAAACGCCGATCCGCCAGGCTCTCATGCGCCGGTCCGCTCCTTGAAGAAGGCGATCACCCGCTCCTCGCAGCGTTTGGTCGGCCCGGTGGGATCGTCGTCTCTGAGATGCAAGGTAAGCACGGAATGGGCCGGCATGCGCGGGTCGGGCCTGGCGTCGGCGGGATCGAGTTCGACCGCTTCCAGGCGATCGCCGAAGTCTCGCCTCAGAGTGTCGAACCGGGCGTCGGGAACAAACGGATCGCCCCTGAACCGCAGGGCCATAAGCGAGAGGTCTTCGTCGTCGAGACGCCGCCGCACGCAAGCCACCTCCGTCGGGGAAACCCCAAGCGCCGCCGAGCGGGCCATCGATCCCGCCGGAATGGGCAGGGAGGGCTGCGACATTACCGACGCGACCACCGCCGGTTCGGTCATCATCGCCAGGGCGAAATTGCCGGTGAAGCACATGCCTACCGCCCCCACGCCGCAGCCGCCGCACTCGGCGTGGGCGCTGGCCGCCAGGGCCCGCAGCCAGTCGACGATCGGGCTCGAACGGTTTGTCGACCAGGCATGGAACTCGCGGCGGACGCACAGGGTGGCCAGCATCACCCCCACCGAATAGCCCGGCGTCACCTCGCGGCCGGGCTGGCCGAACAGGCTGGGGCAAAACGCGGTCATGCCGGCGCCCGCCACGCGGTCGGCGAAACGGATCACCAGGGGATGCAGGCCGGGCATTTCATGGATCACGATCACCGCCGGACCGGCCCCACGGCGATATACCGGCCGCGTCCAGCGTCCGGCCGGATCGGTAAACTCAAACCGGTCGTAGTCCTTCAAGGCGGCTTCGAAACCCATCGGAGCTCCACCCTAGCCTTCAACCCGGCCGAATTCACGCAACGCCGCCTCGCGCCAGCGCCGGGCGAACAGGAAATAGAACGGCACGGGAACGACGGCCGCCAGCGCCGAGAGGACGCCAGACTTCGGGTCATCCCACATCACCAGGGCGACCAGCGACGCCTGCGTGAGCGACGCGGCTATGGCGATCCACGGAAACAGGGGCATGCGCCACGGCCGCGGCAGATCGGGCTCGGCGTAGCGCAGCCTGATCGAGGACAGGCAGACAATGAGGATGACGCCTATCGACCACGGCGCATAGATGCGCACGATGCTCTCGTAACCGCCGGTGGCCGCGAAGGCTCCCGAGACCAGAACCAGCACCATCAGGCTGTTGCGGGGCGTGCCGCCGGGCGCCACTTGGCCGAGCCACGCCGGAAGAGCCCCGTGGCGCGCCATGCGGTAAGTGACGCGAGTGGAGGCCATGGTCTGCAGATTGACGATGGCGGCCAGGGAGAACAGGCCTATGGCGGTGATTACCGTATCGGCGATGTGGCCCATGGACACCTTGGCCGCGTCGCCGACCGCGAGCGCCGATCCGGCGACCGCGCCGGGCGTCAGCACATGCAGCACGGCGGCGTTGACCAGCACATAAAGCGCGGTGACCAGACCAATGCCAAGGAAGGTCGCGCGCATGACGTTGCGGTCCGGCCGATGCACCTCCTCGGAGAAATAGATGGCCCCGTCCCAGCCGGCGTAGGTCTGATAGATCAAGCGTATGGCCATGACCGCAGCGCTGACGCTGGTGACTGTCGCTACGGTGTGAGGGGCGGCCGCCACAGGCGCCCTGGGCGAAACGAACAGGATCACCGTGAGCACAACAAACGCCGCCCCCTTGATCGCGCTGGCGATACTCTGCGAAGCCCCGCTGACCCGGGTTCCGGTCCAGTTGATCGCCGCCACCGCCAGGATCAGTCCGCACGCAATGAGGTTGGTCGATATCGCCGGTAGAAAGCCCAGCCGGTGAACATATTCGCCGAACACCGAGGCGATGAAGGCGCTCGAAGCGGCGTACTGCAACCAGCCAATCCAGCCGGTGAAAAACCCGGCCGTACGGCCGAAGGCGCGCTCGGCGATAGGATAGGGGCCGCCGGCCAGCGGCACCGAAGCGCCCGCCTCGACCAGCGGCATGGCCGCCAGCATGGTGACCAGTCCGCCCACCGTCCAGGCGGTCAGGATCAGTGGCGTAGTGGTGAACGCCTGGGCCACCAGGCCCGGCGCGCGCATGATGCCCGAGCCGATCACCCCGCCGACAACCACGGCCATGCCGAACACCAGGCCGAGCACGCGCAGCAGTCCGTGGGGCCCTTGGTGCGGGGCGGCGTCAGTCATTTTGAGGCTCGCCCCGTTCACGCCCGACCACCTTTGCGGGCTAGCGCGGACCCGCGCAAGCGGAAGGGGTGAAGGTTCGCGGCGGTTTCACGATAATTCACGATAGATTCCTAACGCTTTCGCGATAGTTTCCTGGTTCTTGACGGCGCTCCGGGGTTCGCTACCCTGGCCATTCGCGCCAGATCGCCAAGGAAAGGAGGGGTTAGCCGATGACTGTGTCCAG
>DASXMK010000347.1:0-2639 GCA_036495705.1 Caulobacteraceae bacterium
TCGAGGGTGCCTTGCGCTCCATGCAGGTGGGCGAGCGCTATGGTCCGGTGACCCGGCGGATGCTGATCGCCGCCCGCGGCGAGCTCGACCTCTATGAGCGCAACCGCGAACTGCTGCTCGATCTGCGCGACGCCCAGCTGCGCGCCGATTTGCACAGCCTGATGCTGCGCCTGGCCATGCCGTTGGATGGGGTGATCGCCTCGCTGGACCATATGGACGGGCCCCCGGAGGCCCGCGACCAGGGCATGGAGTTCCTGGGCGAAACCCTGACCAAGATCCCGCCGCTGCTGGCGCGGCTGGGCGCGGTCACCGGCCGGGCGTTCGACACCTACGACGACGTGTTCCGTCCCGGCGGGGCGACCGATGCCGCGGACCGGCTGGCCAAGCCGGGGTGAGGGGTTCTCTTCCCCCTTCACAAGGGGGAAGTACCGGCGAAGCCGGGGATGGGGGATCGCCCGCGTTTCCGTCCCCCCATCGGCCCTTCGGGCCACTTCCCCCCGATGCGGGGGAAAGAGAAGGGGATGAGCGGGGGTCAGGGCCGCAAAGTCATTTCGCTTTCGGTCCCAGGCGGAAGTATTTGAAGAAATCGCTGTCTGGCGAGAGCACCAGGGTGGTCTGGTCGTCGGCGAAACTGCCCTCGTAGGCCTCCATCGAGCGGTAGAAAGCGGCGAAGCTCGGGTCATTGCCATAGCTGGCGGCGAACAGGCGGGCGCTCTCGGCCTCGCCGGTCCCGCGGATGGTGAACGATTGTTCCGAGGCCTTGGCCAGGGTGATGGTCACCTGTTTGTCGGCGTCGGCGGTGATCTCGCGGCGGCTGGCCTCGCCCTGGGCGCGGATCTGGGCCGCCTTTTGCTGCAGGTTCGAGCGCATGCGCTGGTAGACGGCCTGGGCGTTGGCGGCCGGCAGGTCGGCGCGCTTGATGCGCAGGTCGACGACGTCGATCCCAAGGTGCGAGCGGGCCGCCCGGGCGCGGACATTGTCCAGGGTCTTTTCCATCAGCTCGGAGCGCTGGCGCGAGATGATGTCGCTGGCGCTGGCCGCGCCCAGGACCTCGCGCAGGGAGGAGTTGATCAGCGGCTCGAGGCGGTCGCGGGCCACGGTCTCGTTGCCCAGGGTGCGGTAGAAGGCCAGGGGATTGGCGATCCGGTAGCGGACGAAGGCGTCGACCACCAGGCGCTGCTGGTCGGCCGAGATCACCTCCTCCTGGCTGGCCTCGATGGCCTGGTTGCGCTTGTCGAGGGTGACGACCGATTCGACGAACGGGATCTTGACCTTCAGGCCCGGGTCGTAGGCCCAGGGCGGATTGATCACCCGCACCGGCTCGCCGAGGTTGACCACCACCGCCTGCTGACGCTGGTCGACGATGAAGAAGGTGTTGGTCAGCACCAGGGCGACCAGGAAGACCCCGCCCAGCCAGTAGAAGAGCCGGCGGTTCATTGGCCCGGCCCCTGAGCCTGGCCCGCCTGGGGCGCCTGGGCGGGCGCCGGCGGCGCCGGCGCGGCCTCCGGCGTCGCCGGCTGGAAGGCCGATGGCGGCAGGATGATCGGCGCGGTGGCGCCCTTGGCGTCGATGATCACTTTGCGGCTGTGCGAGAGCACGGTCTGCATGGTCTGGATGTACAGGCGCTCGCGGGTCACCGCCGGCGCGCGGCGGTATTGCGCGTAGACCTGGTTGAAGCGGGCGGCCTCGCCCTGGGCTTCGCGCACCACCTGCTCGCGATAACCCTCCGCGGCCTGGATGATCTTGGCGCTGTCGCCCTGGGCCTCGTTGACCACGCGGTTACGATAGGTGTTGGCCTGGTTGATCGCCGACTGGGCGTCCTGGCCGGCGCGGGCGATGTCCTGATAAGCCGGAACCACCTCGGCCGGCGGATTGGCGTTCTGGATCTGCACCGCATCGACCGTGACCCCGGCCCGGTAGCGGTCGAGGATGCGCTGCATGAGATCGACGGTCTCAGCCTGGACTTCGCCGCGGCCGTTGGTGAGGATCGAGGTCAGGTCGCTGCGCCCGACCACCTCGCGCATGGCGCTCTCGGCCACGGCCTTGACCGCGTCGTCGGGGTCACGGACCTGGAACAGATAGGCGGCGGCGTCGGAGATGTGCCACTGCACGGCGAACGACAGGTCGACGATGTTCTCATCGCCGGTGAGCATCAGGCTCTCGTCCGGGGCCTCGGCCCCCGGCGAACCGCCGATGATGGTCTTTTGCTGTTTGGTGACGTCGACCCGCTCGGCGCGCTCGATGGGCGCGGGCAGGTGATAGCGCAGGCCGGGGAGTTCGCGGCGGGCGAAGGCCCCGAAGCGGGTGACGATGGCCTCCTGGTACGGCTGGACGATGTAGAAGCCGGTGAGCAGCCAGACCAGGACCACGATCCCGATCCCGGCGGCGAAGGCCGAGCCGCCCAGGCCCTGGCCGCGCCGGCCGCGCAGCAGGCGGGACCATTCGGCGCGCAGGCGGCGTATGACTTCGCTCAGATCGGGGCCTGGCGGCGGGGGCGGCGGCAGGCGCCGGCGCGGCGGCTCATCGCGGCGTGGTGGCTGCTCGTCCTCGGGGCGATCGCCCTCGCCGCCCGGCGGCGAACCCCAGGGTCCCGGATTGGCGTTGTCGTTCCAGGGCGCCAAAGGTGCAGTCTTTCTTTG
>DASXMK010000348.1:0-2504 GCA_036495705.1 Caulobacteraceae bacterium
CGCTGGCCAATATGGCCGCTCAGGGAGAGGGCCGCGCCGTGCCTCAATACGGCTTCCGCCCCAGCTTTGTCACGCGCCCGCCGGCCGCCGGATAACGGGCGGCCTCACGCCCGCCGTGCTGCCGGTGTGAGCTTCTGGCAACCTCAGGCATTCGCCGCAGGAGCCTCTCCTACGGACTGACTAGCACGTTGAACTGCGCAGATAGCAAAATCATGGCTCCCAGTAAACCCGCAGCAGCAAATCAGCCTGGTGCCAGTTCCCCATGAGTATTATTAATGAAATTTAGGCGAGTAGGAGATGACAGCTGGCTATCCAATGGGTGACGCCTGCCGTAATGCGGCGTTACGGCCCGTTTCGAATTCCAACCGTCTACCTAGAACAATAGGGGGTTCGCAAAGCTCGCGATAGATATAGGTAATAAATAGCTTTCCAACCACAGCTAACGCGTCTTTGATAATACTGATGTGTGGGATACATTTGCGCTAAAACCCAGGCTCAGGAAACCATTATCGGTTTATTTATGCTGGTTGCTGTCTAGGGCACTGAACTCGTTGTTCAGTGGCTATACTGTTAGCTGTCAACCAAATCGAACACCGGAGGACACGACATTTATTCTTTACATAATGTTACCCATCGGGAACCTTTGCAAAAGCGTTTTGTTCGCGATGATCGTTATATTGAGCACGGCACCTGGACCGGGGGTCCTCACCAAATCTTTCGAGCCAGGAGAACGCAGTGAAACACACGGGATTAATGGCGGATCCGACCTACGGATCACCCGAAGCACCGACCGACGAGATTTTTAACTGCATGTTCAAAGGAGGAGATCTATGTCTTTTGTGACCGCACAACCGGAGGCGCTGGCCGCAGCGGCCAGCAGCCTGGCCGGCATCGGTTCGGCGATGAGTTCCGGAAACGCTACCGCGGCCGCCCCGACGACCGGAGTGGTTCCCGCTGCCGCTGACGAGGTGTCGGCGCTGACGGCCGCGCAGTTCGCGGCCCACGCGCAGATGTATCAGGCGATGGCCGCGCAGGCCGCCGCGATTCACGAGCAGTTCGTGGCCACGCTGGGCATGAGCTCCGGGTCCTACGCGGCCACCGAGGCGGCCAACGCGGCCGCGGCTACCTAGGGGAGGAAGGTAGTAGATGCTGGATTTCGGGGCGCTACCGCCGGAAATCAACTCCGGCCGAATGTATGTCGGCGCCGGATCGGGGCCGATGCTGGCCGCCGCGGCAGCCTGGGACTCGCTGGCTGCGGACTTACAGTCCGCAGCGTCGTCGTATGGGTCGACCATCCAGGGCCTGGCCGTCGGGGCGTGGACAGGTCCGTCGTCGATAGCGATGGCGGCGGCGGCCTCGCCCTTTGTGACGTGGGTCAGTAGCGCCGCCACGCAGGCCGAGGAGGCCGCCGCCCAGGCCAAGCTCGCCGCCGGGGCGTACGAAACCGCGTTCGCGGCCACGGTGCCCCCGCCGATCGTCGCGGCCAATCGTGCGTTGTTGGCGATGTTGGTCGCCACCAACTTCCTGTGCCAGAACACCTCCGCGATCGCGGCCACCGAAACGCACTACGCGGAAATGTGGGCACAGGACGCCGCCGCGATGTACGCCTATGCCGGCTCGTCGTCGACCGCCTCGCAGCTGACGGCGTTCACCGAGCCGCCACAAACCACCAGCCCCTCGGGAACGGCGGCACAGGCGGCTTCAGTTTCGCAGACCAGCACCCAGGCTGGCGCGAACATCAGCTCGACGCTGTCCAACCTCATCAACTCGGTGCCGACGTGGCTGCACAATCTGGCAACGACCGTCGGGTCGACCGGGAAGGTAGGCGGCGCGGGCAATCTCTTGTCGGGACTCGATCTTCCACAATTAACCCCCACCATCACATTGCCGGCGGGGCTTCAGGCTGACCTCGCCAACTGGAACACGATCACGTCCACCATCGCCTCCGGGCCATACTCTCTGCAAGGACTCACATCCATTCCCGGTGGTCCGTTCTTGTCGTTCGGGCAGGTGTTCTCCTACGCCCAAAACGGCCAGGGCCTGTCGGCGTTTGGCGCGCCCAAAGCCGTCAGCGGGGCGTTGTCGCCGCTGATGAGTGAGCTGCCGAAAGTGGCGACCGCCGCGAGCGTCAGTGGGGCACCGGTATCCGGGGCGATGGGCAAAGCGGCCCTTGTGGGCAGCATGTCGGTGCCGGAGGGCTGGACCGAAGCCGCCCCGACGACGATCAGGACACTGGCCTCGGCGCTACCCGCCAGCTTTACGGCCATGCCAGACGCTTCGCTCGCCGGCGAAGGCGGCGTGTTCAGCCAGATGGGGCTTTCGAGCCTGGCCGGACGTGCGATGGCCGCGTCCGCCACCCATTCCGCGGGCGGCGGTGGCGTTGCGAGCTCGCTCGGCGGCGTCGTCGAGGCAGACCCCGCCGCGGCCACCATCATCGTGATTCCGGCCTTCGAGGAGTGACTGCGATGAAAGCGATGACTGTCATGACGACGAGGATCAGGCGA
>DASXMK010000349.1:0-12009 GCA_036495705.1 Caulobacteraceae bacterium
CGGCGCTGTACGCCGGAGCCTTCGCCCTCGCCGTGGTTGTTCTGGGCGTCGTCACCCTGCTGGCCACGCGGGCAGCGCTGCGGCGCCAGTTCGACGCCCGGATCGGGGCCGAGGCGGCGGGCCTTGTCCAGGAGTTCCGCACCGAGGGCCTGTCCAGCGTCGTTCAGGCGGTGGGCGAACGCGATCGCTCGCCGGGCGCGCTGGATTATGGCCTCCAGGGAGCGCACGGCGAGCCGCTGGCCGGCAAGCTGGCCAACGCCAAGACTCCCCTCGGCTGGTCCAGCCTTCGCAAGCCGCAACCAAGCGGCGAGACCGAGTCCATCCGTGTGCTGACCACCACTCTGCCAGACGGTCATCGCCTGGTGGTCGGCAACGTCGATGAGCAGAGCGAAGAACTTCAGCATACGGTGCTGGCTGGCTTCGCCTGGGCGTTCGCCGGAGTTGTCGCGCTCGGCGTCATTGGCGGCTACGGCCTCGGCCGCGACGTGCATCGGCGCCTAGCGACCATGACCGCCGCCGCCGAAGCGATCATCGATGGCGATCTGGCCCACCGCATCCCCGAGCAAGGTTCGAATGACGACCTCGACCGCGTGGCGGCCGCGTTCAATCGCATGCTCGATCGCATCGCCAGCCTGATGACCAGCCTGCGCCAGGTGTCCGACGATATCGCCCACGACCTTCGCACTCCCCTGACCCGCCTGCGCCAGAGACTCGAAGCCAGCCTGGCCCTCGAGGCGCCCGCAGCCCGCGCCGAAGCGGTCGGCGCCGCGCTCGAGGACGTGGATGCGATCCTGGAGACCTTCGCCGGGTTGCTGCGCATCGCCCAGATCGAGGGTGGCGCGCGGCGGGCGGCGTTCCAGTTCGTGGATATGGCCGCGCTCGCTCGGACGGTCGTCGAAGCCTTCGCGCCTTCGGCCGAAGATGCCGGGCAGTCGCTCAGCTTTGCCGGCGATGGACCGCTGATCGTGGAGGGCGACCCGGAACTCCTGACCCAGATGCTGGTCAACCTAGTCGACAACGCCCTGCGCCATGCCGGGGCGCAAGCCACGGTCCAGGTCGGGGCGGAGCGGAGCGGCGGCGATGTCGCCGTCACGGTCAGCGACAATGGCCCGGGCGTGCCGGAGGGCGAACGCGGGCGGGTCTTCGATCGCTTCTATCGGCTGGAGCAAAACCGCTCCACGCCCGGCAGCGGCCTGGGCCTGGCCCTGGTCGCCGCGATCGCGCGGCTGCACGGTGCGCGGGTCAGCCTGGGCGATACCGGGCCCGGCTTGCAGGTGCGCGTGACCCTCCCCTGCGCCGGAGCCTGATGCGTTTGCACGGAACAGATGCAAGCGCTGAAGCAGGCTCTGCACTTTTGAATCTAGAGCAAATCATCCCCGTTCAGCCGATTCCGTCTGAATGAGGTTTGCTCTCGACAGCAATCATTTGGATTTACCAATGTTCCGGACAGCTTGAGTTCAGCCGCGAGCCTTTAATCGACACGCGTGCGCCGCCGGCCGGCGCCGGCTACACAAATGCGCGGGACCGCATGAAACGAACGGGGTCATTGGGGGCGGGGCGATGGCTCGGCGCGTCGGCGCTGCTGGCCGGGGGCGCGTGCGCCAGCTATCGACCCGCGCCGCTCCCTGCCGGTCCCGACGTCCAGGCCAGCGTCGCCAGCCTCAAGGTCGATATCAGCCGCATTCGGCTCCAGCCCCTGAGGTCCATCGCCATCGATCCCCGCGCCGGGTTCACGCCCTTGGCGGTGGCCGTTCTGGCGGTGCTCAACAACCCCGACCTTCAGGCCAAGCGCGCGGCGTTGGGCGTTCCCGCCGCCCAGGTTTTCGCCGCCAGCCTGCTGCCCGACCCGCAGATCACCGCCGGCGTCGACCAGCCCATCGCCGGGCCGGACACGCACACGGCTTATAATGCCTCCCCGAGCCTCGACATCGCCGGCATGCTGGCCCGGGCGAGCAGCGTGCGCGCGGCGCGCTTCACCGCCTCGCAAGCCAATCTCAATGTCCTGTGGGCGGAGTGGACCACCGCCCAGCAGGCCCGTCAGCTGGCCGAGACCGCCTTGGCCGACGAGGCCCGCGCCGCTTTCTTGCGCCGCATTCTGACCGCGGCGGCCGACCGGTCGGACCACTCCGAGCGCGCCCTTGGCCGCGGTGACGTCACGGCCCAGACCGCGGCCGCCGACCTGGCCGCTAAGCTCGATGTGGAGACGTCGCTGGCCACGGCCGAGCACGACGCCCAGAAAGCCCGGCGTGACTTGGCCGCGCTCCTCGGCCTCGACGCCAGCGTCGCCCTGCCCCTCATTCCCGATCCGGAGACAGGCGTCTACGCTCCTGCTGAAGTCGCGCGCGATCTGGCCGACCTTCCGGCCCGGCGACCGGACCTGCTGGCCCTGCGGGCCGGCTATTCGGCCCAGGACGCCAATCTGCGCAAAGCCATCCTGGCCCAGTTCCCCCTGGCCTCGATCGCCTTCGCCTACGCCCGCGATCCGACACCCACGACGACCCTGGGCCTGTCGGCTGTGTTCGCCCTGCCGATATTCAACGGCCATCGCGGCGATGTCCGGGTGCAGGAAGCCACCCGAGCGCAGCTTCGGGCCGAATACCAGGCCCGGCTCGACCAGACCGACGCCGAGGTCAAGAACGCGGCCGCCGAGGAGGCGGCCGCCCTGGCGCGGGCTGTGGCGCTGCGCGCCGACCTCCCACGGCTGCAGGCCATGCTCGAGCCCGCTCCCGCGGCTTACGCCCGCGGCGACATCGACAGCCAGGCCTGGCTGGCCCTGCTGCAAGCCGTGATCGGCAAACAGGCGGAGTTCGAAGACCGCGAGCTGGCCGCGCGCATGGCGGAAATCCAGCTGGAGACGGCGCTGTTCGCGCCTCCGGCGCAAAGGGCGGGCAAGTCATGAGCCGCAACGCTGTGCTGGCCCTGATCGCCGTGCTGGTCATCGCCGGCGGCGGCATGGCCTTGTGGCTGAGCCGCGCCGGAGCACCGCACCCAGACGTTGACGCCGAACCGATCGCCAGCATCACCACGGCGGTCGTGCGCAGCGAAACCCTTAAGGACGTGACCATCGTCTATGGCGTGGTCCAGGCCGACCCGGCGGGAACCACCACTCTGGCCGCGCCGCGGGCGGTGATCGTCAGCCGAATTCTGGTCCTTCCGGAGCAGACCGTGGCCGCCGGTCAGGCCCTGATTGAGGTGGCGAGCGCCCCCGCGGCCGATCTGGCCTACCATCAGGCCGCCGACGCCGCGGACTTCGCCCGCAAGGACCTCGCCCGGGTGCAGCGCCTGTTCGACGCTCACCTGGCGGCCTCCGACCAGCTCAACACCGCCAACAAGACCCTCGCCGACGCTCAGTCGGCCCTGGCCGCTCAGCGGAAACAGGGCGCCGGGCGCGAGCGCCAGACCATGACGGCTCCGGCCGCCTCGGTGGTGACCAGCATCGCCGCAGCCCCTGGCGAACATGTGGCCCAGGACGCCCCGCTCATGACTCTGGTCCGGCAGGGGGCGATCGGGGTCAGGCTCGGCCTCGACCCGTCGGCCCGCCACGTGACCGCCGGTCTGCCGGTCACCATCCACCCCATGGGCGGAGGTCCGGCGATTGCTTCGCGCCTGAAAGTCGTCGGACGAACCGCCGAACCGGCCGGCAGGACCATCGACACCTTCGCTCCGCTGGGATCGGCCGCGCCGCCGATCGGCTCGGCCGTCGAGGCCGAGGTCGCCACCGGCGAGCATCCGGGCCTGACCGTCCCCCGCGCCGCCGTGGTCTTCGATGAGACCGGCTCGCATGTGTTCGTCATTTCCGGCGGCAAGGCGCGGCGTGTGTTCGTGACCACGCTGCGCGCCTACGACGACCGGATCGAAGTGCGCGGGCCCCTGGCCGCCGTGGCCACGGTGGCGGTGCAGGGCGCTTATGAACTGCAGGACGGCATGGCGGTGAGGCTCGCCCGCCCATGACCCTTTCCGCGCTGGTCGGCCGCCGACGGCGCTCGCTCCTCACCCTCATCGGCCTGTTGGTGGCCGGAGGCCTGTTGGCGGCTTTCGTCATGCCCGTGAGCCTGTTCCCTACGGTGCTGTTCCCGCGCATCGCCATCACCGTCGACGCCGGCGACCGCCCGGCCGACCAGACCGAGGCGGTGATCACCCGGCCGGTGGAGCAGGCCCTGCGGGCGATCCCCGGTGTGCGCGACCTGCGCTCAACCACCAGTCGCGGCTCGACCGAGATGTCGATCAACTTCGCCTGGGGTTCGGACATGGACCTCGCCCTGCAGCGCGTAGAGGCGGCGGTGGCCCGGGCCCAGCAGACCCTGCCGGCGGGCGTGAGCTTCGACGTGCGGCGGATGGATCCGACCGTGTTCCCGGTGATCGCCTATAGCCTGACGTCGGCCCGCGCCACGCCGGTGGAGTTGCGCCGCTTCGCCGATCTCAGGCTCGCGCCGGTGCTGTCGACCATCAACGGCGTGGCCCGCATCCAGAACCAGGGCGGCGCGCCGGGCGAATACCGCATCGAGGCCGATCCAGCCAAGCTGTGGGCCAGGGGCCTGTCCCTGGCCGACGTGGCCTCCGCCGTTTCAGCGGCCAATGCGCTCAGCGCCTCCGGCCGGATCGAGGACCAGGGCAAGCTGCTGCTGGTGCTCACCGACTCCCGCCTGACCGATCCGCGGCAGATCGCCGACGTCATAATCAAGAGCGCCAACGGCGCGGTGGTGCGCGTCGGCGACGTCGCCACCGTGACCGCGGCCCCGGCCCCGCAGTGGCAGCGGGTGACCGCCGACGGCCGCGACGCCGTCCTCCTCAATGTCTACCAACAGCCGGGCGGCAATACCGTGCAGATCGCCAAGGACGTGCGCGCCGCCATCGCCAGGATGCGCGCCCAAGGACCGGCCGATTTGCAGATCCGCCCCTGGTACGATCAGAGCGAGCTGATCCTCGAATCGGCCTCGGCGCTGCGCAACGCCATCATCATCGGCGTGGCGCTGGCGGCGCTCGTCCTGCTGGCTTTCCTGCGCAACTGGCGGGTGACCCTGGCCGCGGTCATCGTCGTGCCGGCGGTGCTGGCGGCGACCACCCTGATGCTGAAACTGCTCGGGCAAAGCTTCAACATCATGACCCTGGGCGGCATGGCCGCGGCCATCGGCCTGATCATCGACGACGCCATCGTCATGATCGAGCACATCGAGCGCCGGATCGCCGAAACCGAGGTCCGCGGCCAGGAAGTCATCGCCAAGGCGGTGTCGGAATTCATGCGCCCCCTGGTCGGATCGTCGGCGGCGACGACGGTGATCTTCCTGCCGCTGGCGTTCCTCACCGGAGTGACCGGGGCCTTCTTCAAGGCCTTGTCGATCACCATGGCGGTGTCCCTGGCGATATCGTTCCTCATCGCCTGGTGGGTGGTGCCCGTGCTTGTCGGGCAATTGGCCGCCGCTCACGCCAGCGTCGCTCGGCTGAACACCAATGGCCGCATGATCAGCGCCTATCGGCAGCTCCTGTGGCGCACGGTGGCGCGGCCGGTCCTGGCCGCAGGGGCCGTGGCCGCGGTCGCGGTCGTGGGTGTGATCTGCCTGTTGAGCATCGGCTCGGGCTTCATCCCGCACATCGACGAGGGCGGGTTCATCCTCGACTATGTGGCCCCGCCCGGCATGTCCCTGACCGAGACCGACCGGCTGATGCGCCAGGTCGAGGCCATCGTTCGCGCCACCCCTGAGGTCGCCACCTATTCGCGGCGCACCGGCACCCAGCTCGGCGGCGGTCTCACCGAGCCCAACACCGGCGACATGTTCATCCGCCTCAAACCCGGCGCGCGGCGGCCGATCGACGAAGTCATGGACGAGGTCGCGGCCAAGGTGGAGCACAACGTTCCGGGCCTCGAAATCGAGACCGCGCAGCTGATGGAGGATTTGATCGGCGATCTCACCGCCGTGCCGCAGCCGATCGAGGTCAAGCTCTACAGCGACGACGCCGGCCTGCTCGAAAGGACAGCGCCTGTGGTCAGGGACGCCATCGAAAAAGTGCGGGGCGTCACCGAGGACAAGAGCGGCGTGGTCATCGCTGGCGATGGGCTGAGCATCCAGGTCGATCCGGCGCGCGCCGCCCTCGAGGGCATCGCCCCGGCCGAGGCGGCCAAACAGATCGGCGACTGGCTGACCGGCAATATCGCCACCCAGGTCCAATCTGGCCCCAACCTGGTCAATGTGCGGGTGTGGACGCCCGAGGCGGCGCGCTCCCGGGTCGACGAGATTGGCGGGCTATTGTTGAAATCCCAGGCCGACGGCCATCAGTTCCCAATCGCGCGCATCGCGGCGTTGAAGATCGTCACCGGTCAGGCCGAGATCGCCCGCGAGAACATGCGTCGCATGGATGCCGTGACCGCCCGCGTAACCGGCCGAGACAGCGGCTCGACGGCCCGCGAAGTGGCGCGCGTGGTCGGCCGCCCGGGCCTGCTTCCCGCCGGCGTGAGCTTCGAGATGGGCGGCCTTTTCGCCGAGCAGCAGGCCGCGTTCCGCGCCCTGGCCCTGGTGTTCGCCGCCGCCGTGGCGGCGGTCTTTGTGCTGCTGCTGGTGATCTATGAGAACTTCCGCATCGCCCTGGCCATTCTGGCCATGCCCCTGACCGCGGCGGCGGCGGTCGCCATCGGTCTGGCCATCACCGGCTCCGAGCTCAACATCATGGCCCTGATGGGGGCGACCATGATCCTCGGCATCACCACCGAAGTGGCGATCTTCTATTTCACCGAATACGAGGTGCTGCTGGGCCAGGGCGTGCGGCCGGGCCAGGCGTTGATCGAAGCCGGGGTGAACCGGTTGCGGCCGATCGCCATGACCACCCTGGCGGCCATGCTCGCCTTGGCGCCTCTGGCCCTGGCGCTCGGCGGACGGGCGTCCATGGAGCGGCCTCTGGCCATCGCCATCATCGCCGGACTGTTCGCCCAGGGCCCCCTGGTTCTGCTGGCCATGCCGGCGTTCTATCGATTGCTGGGCGGGGCGCGGGCCGACGAAGCCCGCTCGATCTAGTGGAAATCCCGGCTGCGCTGGAGGTTTTCGGCTCTTGAGCGGGCGGGAACGTCCCTCAGTTCGGCCAGGCGACCGGTGAGGTCGGTGAAACGCTCGGCCACCACGTGGATCACATCGCTGGCCCGCTGCAGGCGGCCATGGACCACCAGGAAACGCGAGGACATCACCGTGCGTCGATTGGCGGTGAAGACATCCGGCCAGATCACGGCGTTGGCGGCCCCGGTCTCGTCCTCCAGGGTGGCGAACACCACGCCCTTAGCCGTGCCGGGTCGTTGGCGGATGAGCACCAAGCCGCCGACGATGACCCTGGCGCCATTTCTCTTATCCTTCAGACCGGCCGCGCTGACCGCGCCTAGATCATCCAGCAGGGTGCGGAAGAAGGCGCACGGATGGGCCTTCAGGGATAATCCGGCGGTGCGGTAGTCATCGGCCACGTGCGCCCCCAGGGCCATGAACGGCAGCTGGGCCGGCGCTTCCGCCGCCGGCCCCATCAGCGCCAACAGCGGGGCTTGGGTCCCGACCCTGGCTTCCGGGGCCAAGCCCTTCACCGCCCACAGGCCCTGCCGTCGATCCATCCCTAAGCTGCGCAAGGCGTCGGCCTCGGCCAGCAACTCCAGGGTCTGGCGTGAAAGCCCGGCGCGGGCGGCGATCTCGCGCAGGGTCCTGGCCCCCGCGCCGCGGGCCTCGACCAGACGCTCCGCCTCGGCCTGCCTCAATCCGGTCACCTGACGCAGGCCCAGGCGGACGGCATGAAACCCCTCTCCTCCCCCTCTGGGGGAGGGGGACCCCGAAGGGGTGGAGGGGGCGGCCCTCCCCGGCTTCGCCGGTACTCCCCCCAGAGGGGGGAGAGAGTTTTCCAATCCGGAGTCCCAGTCGCTGGCCAGGATATCCACGGGGCGCACCTCCACGCCGTGCTCGCGGGCGTCACGCACCAGCTGGGCCGGCTGATAGAAGCCCATCGGCTGGCTGTTGAGCATGGCGGCGCAGAACACATCCGGGCGATGACACTTCAGCCAGGCCGAGACATAGACCAGCTTGGCGAAACTGATGGCGTGGCTTTCGGGGAAGCCATAGGAGCCGAAGCCCTCGATCTGGCGGAAGCAGCGGTCGGCGAACGCCGGGTCGTAACCGCGCGCTGTCATGCCTTGCACAAACTTGGCCCCATACACGCCCACGTCGCCATTGTGGCGGAACGTGGCCATGGACCGGCGCAGACCATTGGCCTCCTCGGGCGTGAACCGGGCGGCCTCAATGGCCAGGCGCATGGCCTGCTCCTGAAACAAAGGCACACCCAGGGTCTTGCCGAGCACGCTCTCCAGCTCATCGGCCGGTCCGTGCTCGGGAGCGGGAGCGGGAAAGCTCACCGGCTCCAACCCCTCGCGCCGGCGCAGATACGGATGGACCATGTCGCCCTGGATCGGACCTGGCCGCACGATGGCGACCTCGATCACCAGATCGTAGAACCGCGTCGGCTTCATGCGCGGCAGCATCGACATCTGGGCCCGGCTCTCCACCTGGAACACGCCCACGGAATCGGCCTTCGACAGCATGGCGTAGACGGCCGGATCCTCGCGCGGGATGTCGGCTAGGTCGGCGATGCCCAGGGCGGTCATGGCCTTGCGGATCGCGGTCAGCATGCCCAGCGCCAGGACGTCGACCTTCATCAGGCCGAGGGCGTCGATGTCGTCCTTGTCCCATTCGATGAAGGTGCGGTCCTTCATGGCCGCGTTGCCGATCGGCACGGTCTCGTCCAGCCGCCGCTTGGTCAGCACGAAACCGCCCACGTGCTGGGAAAGGTGGCGCGGGAATCCCAGCACCTGCTCGGCCAGGGCCACGGCGCGGCAGATCTCGGGATTGGCCGGATCCAGCCCCGCCTGGCGGATGTGATCGTCGGGCAGGCCCTCGCCCCAACTGCCCCAGACCGTGCCGGCCAGGGCGGCGGTGACATCTTCCGTCAGGCCCAGCGCCTTGCCCACGTCGCGGATGGCGCTGCGCGGGCGGTAGTGGATCACCGTGGCGCAGATCGCCGCCCGCTCGCGGCCATAGCGGGCGTAGACATATTGCATCACCTCCTCGCGCCGCTCGTGCTCGAAATCGACGTCGATGTCCGGCGGCTCGTCGCGCTCCTTGGAGATGAAGCGGGCGAACAGCATGTCGTGGTCGGGCTCGGTGGGATCCACCGCCGTCACGCCCAGGCAGAAACAGACCACCGAATTGGCCGCCGAGCCGCGACCCTGGCAGAGGATGTCCTGAGCCCGCGCCCAGGCCACCACGTCGTGTACGGTGAGGAAATAATTGGCGTAGTCGAGCTCCTCGATCAGGGCCAGCTCGTGGCGCAGCAAGCGATCGACCTTGGTTGGAATGCCGTCGGGATAGCGCCAGGCCGCGCCGTTCCAGGCCAGGTCGGTCAGGTGGCCGATGGGGGTTTTGCCCGGTGGCACGGGCTCGTCGGGATATTCATATTTCAGGTCGCCAAGATCGAAGCCGATGCGTCCGGCGACCACGACCGTCCGCTCCACCGCCTGCGGCCAGCGGGCGAACAGGCGGGCCATTTCGGCGGGGGATTTCAGGTGCCGCTCGGCGTTGGCCTCCAGAGCCAGGCCGGCCTCGGCGATGGCGCATTTTTCACGCACACAGGTGAGGATGTCCTGCAGGGCCCGTCGCTCGGGCCCGTGATAGAGCACGTCGTTGGCGGCGATCAGCGGCGCGCCACAGCGCTCGGCTATGCTGTCCAGAGCGTGGATGCGCTTGAGGTCGCGGGCGCCATAAGGCCGTGACGCCAGCAACCAGGTCCTACCGTCGAAAGCTTCGGCCAGACGGGCCAGTTCGGCCTCGAACACCTCGTCCAGGCGCGGCGGCGGAACGACGAGGAGGATCTGGCCCTCGCCATGGACCATGAGATCGGCGCCGGTCAGATGGCACTCGCCCTTGGCGACCCGGCGCTGGCCCACAGTCAACAAGCGCGTCAGGCGGCCCCAGGCCTCGCGATCGGTGGGATAGCAGACGACGCTCGGCGTCGCGTCGGCGAAGTCGAGCCTGGCGCCGGCCAGGACTCGCTGGCCGATCTCCCGGCCCTTGGCCCAGGCGCGCACCACCCCGGCCAGGGTGTTGCGGTCGGCGACCACGATGGCCGCCAGGCCGAGCGCCTTGGCCGCCAGCACCAGCTCGCCTGGGTGCGAAGCCCCGCGCAGGAAGCTGTAGTTGCTGGTCGTTTGAAGCTCGGCGTAGGTCATCGCCGGTCATCCAAAAGATAGATTATCCACAGATGACACAGATGAACACAGATGGACCGGCGAGAAGAGGAAGCGCCTGCATTCCAAACGCGAAGCGCCGAAGTTCAAAAGGAGACCGCGCTCGATCCGCGACGCCTTGAGGTAGTTGATGATCTGGGCTTCCTCAATCGAGGATAGGCGCGCCAGCGCCTTCACCTCCACGATAACATCCTCAAAGCATAGGAAATCAGCTCGATACGTCGCCGAGAGAATCTGATCTCGGTATAAGATTTTAAAAAGCGCTTCTCGCCGGAATGGGACCGCCCGTTCCTCGAGTTCTATCGCCAGAGCCTCGCAATAGACGGCCTCGAGAAAGCCCCCACCCAGTTCGCAGTGAACAACCATTGCAGCGCCAATGATCGCATAGGTCTGAGGGTCGCCACGGTCTGAGTTCATCTGTGTCATCTGTGTCATCTGTGGATAAATCTTCCTCGTCATCTGCGGATCGTCTGCTGAGGATTCTTCATCCGAACAGGCCGTGCAGCCACCATTTCGGTGGCTCGGGCGCGTCATAGAGGCCGGCGCGGAACAGCCAGAAGCGCGCCCCGGTCTCGTCCTCCACCTGATAGTAGTCGCGGGCCGCGGCCGGGTCGGCGGTCTCGAACGGACGCCGCCACCACTCCTGCGCCAACCGCTCGGGGCCTTCGGCCCGGCGCACGCGGCGGGCCTTGCCGCGCCAGTGGAACAGCACCGGCGGATCGTCGGGCACCGGCGCGACCACCTCGATCGGTTCGGGCCGGCGGAAAAGGCGCAGCGGGCGCGGGCGCTCCGGTTCCCAGCCGCGGCTGGCGGTCGGCGCCAGCGGCCGACGGCGCCGCGCAGCCCGTTCCGGCGCATGCGAGGGGAAAGCCTCGTCACGCCACACCACCGTTTCGCCCAGACGGTTGACCAGACGATCGACGAACGGGGCGAGCTCCATCATCTCTCCCCCCTCTGGGGGGAGTACCGGCAAAGCCGGGGTGGGGGGTTGAAGTCCGCTGGCCGGCGGGTTTCGACCCCCTCCACAGCTTCGCGGTCCCCCTCCCCCAAAGGGGGAGGAGAAATGTTGCTGACGCGATCCCACCGCTTCCACTTCCCGCGCCTCGAGCGTGACGACCTCGACGCCGAAGCCCGGATCGACGGTCTCCAGCAGAGGGAAGAACAACCGCGCCACGGCGCTCGCATCGCGGCCAGGCAAGGCCAGGCCAATGACGCGGCGTTCGGCCAGACCATCCAGGCGATGAAAGGCCAGTTCGAAACGCCGGCCCCCGCGGCCCGCCGCCGCCAGCCGCTGGCACAGCAAAGCGGCGATGTCGCCGGTCACCCGGGCGAGATCCTCCGGGACGCTGATCGGTTCGGCGAAGGCCAGGCGCGCAAACCACGGACTCGGCGGGCGCCGATAAGCCAGGGCTTCGCCGGCCCCGCCCAAGGCCTGGTCCAGGCGGCGCATCACCTCCGGTCCGAACCGGCGGCCGAACGCGGCCCTGGGCAGGGCGATGAGGGCGCCAATGGAGCGCAGACCGAGGCGGGCGATCTGGGCGGCGTCCTCGCCTGACAGCCGCAGGGCCGCCGGCGGCAGGGGCGAGAGCCAGGCCTTCTCCGTCCCTGGCGGAGCGATGGCTCGGTCCGGGCCGAAATGAGCCAGGGCCCAGGCCGCGCCGGGCGAACCGGCGATGGCCGCCCGGACCGGGATGGCGTTGCGGCTCAGGCGCGCGGCGAGGTCGTCGATCATCGCCGCCTCGCCGCCCCACAGG
>DASXMK010000350.1:0-9358 GCA_036495705.1 Caulobacteraceae bacterium
GCCGCCGCCGAAGCCGCCGCCGCCGAAGGAAATGTCGCTCTTCTGGGCCAGGCCCTCGGCGACATAGAGCTGTTCGGTGGTGCGGGCGTCCTCGAGGGTGATGAGGGTGTGGGCCTCGCTCTTCTTGACGTGCAGGCTGCCAGCCAAGGCCCCAAAGCCGCCGGGAAGGAAGCCCCCCAGGCCAGCGCCGACGTTGGAGCCGCCCGAGTTGCGGTTCGAATCGGCAATGTCAGGCACGATGAAGTAGTCGGCGACCGCGATCTGGCCGTGGCCGAGGTTGGAGCCGCGTTGAAGCTCTCCCGAGGAATTGAGGCTCGATTCCTGGTTGCGCATGGCCAGGCCGGCGCCGCGGTCGACGATCCGAAGGCACCCCGAACGCATGGCGAACAGTTTCAGCAGGGCCTCGGGATTGGAAAGGCCCAGCCCCGTCCACCAGTCGTGGTCGGGCTCCTGGATGGCGGCGCGGCCCAGTGGCCGGGCGCATTGAGGCAGTTCGGGCGTGGCGCCGTTCTTCGGCCCGTTCTTATCCATGCCGTATTGCGCCAGGACCGGCGCCGCCGGCGCCGTCAGAGCCAACGCCAACGCCGCCGCGATATATTTGCGCATTGCCCGAACCCTCCCGTGGATGGGCGAACCTTAGTCCTCGCTCGCCAGCCGTCAACGGCGCGGATCAGCGCAGGTCGGCGAACCGTTTGCCTTCGCCGGCGAGTTTTTCCAGCAGGGCGGCGGGTTTGAACGCCGCGCCCATTTCGCCCTCGAACTGCTTCATCTTGGCCAGCACCGCGGGCAGGCCGATCTGGTCGCCGTAGAACATCGGCCCGCCGCGATAGACCGGCCAGCCGTAGCCGTTCTCCCACACCACATCGATGTCGGAGGCGCGGATGGCCTTGCCCTCCTCGAGGATCTTCGCCCCTTCGTTGATCATCGGATAGACGCAGCGCTCGAGGATCTCCTCGTCGGAGATGTGGCGCGGATTGACCCCCGACTTGACGACAAAATCGTGGATCACCTTTTCGGTCACCGGCGAGGGCCGGGGATTGCGGTTTTCATCGTAGTCGTAGAACCCGGCCCCGGTCTTCTGGCCGCGCCGATCCATCTCGCACAGCACGTCGCGCAGGGTCTCGCCTTTGGACTTCTCCTTGACCCAGCCGATGTCGAGGCCGGCCAGGTCGCTCATGGCGAAGGGGCCCATGGGGAAGCCGAAATCGTAAAGCACCCGGTCGACGTCCCAGGGCATGGCCCCTTCCATCACCAGTTTGTTGGCCTCGCGCTGGCGCTGACCCAGGATGCGGTTGCCCACGAACCCGGGCGTGACGCCGACCAGGACCGCGATTTTGCCGATCCTCTTGGCCAGCTTCATGCAGGTGGCGATGACGGTCTTGGCGGTGTGATCGGCGCGGACAATCTCCAGCAGTTTCATGACATTGGCCGGCGAGAAGAAGTGCAGGCCGATGACCGCTTCGGGCCGCTTGGTCACCGAAGCGATCTCATCGATGTTGAGGGCCGAGGTGTTGGTGGCCAGGATCGCGCCGTCCTTGCAGATGGCATCGAGCTTGGCGAACACGTCCTTCTTGATGTCCATGCGCTCGAACACCGCCTCGATGACAAGATCGGCGTCCTTGAAGTCGTGCATGTCGAGCGAGCCGGTGATCAGGCCCATGCGCTTGTCGACATCCTCGGGCTTGAGGCCGCCGCGCGCGGCCGTGCGCTCGTAATTGCGGCGGATAACCGCGAGGCCTCGATCCAGCGCTTCCTGCTGAACCTCGACAAGGGTCACTGGAATGCCGGCGTTGGCGAAGTTCATGGCGATGCCGCCGCCCATGGTCCCCGCGCCCAGGACGCCGACTTTGTTCACCGGGATCACCGGCGTGTCGTCGGGCACGTCGGGAATCTTGGCCGCCGCCCGCTCGGCGAAGAAGGCGTAGCGCTGGGCCGCGCTCTGGGGGCCGGTCATCAACTCCATGAACAGGCGCCGCTCGGTCTTCAGCCCTTCCTCGAACGGCTGGTTCACGGCCGCTTCGACGCAGCGGATATTGTACTCGGGGGCCAGGAAGCCGCGGAATCGGCGGGCGTTGGCCTTGCGGAAGTCGGCGAAGATCTCCGGGTGGCCGCGCGCCGCCTCGACCTTGTCGTTCAGTTCGCGGACTTTGTTCAGCGGTCGGCCTTCGGTAACGACCTTGCGGGCGAAGGCGATCGCCCCTTCGCGCAGCTTTCCTTCCTCGACGATTTCATCCACCAGACCCATCTCGTTGCAGGCCTTGGCCGGCACATGCGCACCGCTGGTCATCATCTCCAGGGCCTTCTGGACGCCGACGATCCGAGGCAAGCGTTGGGTGCCGCCGGCGCCAGGCAGCAGTCCAAGGTTCACTTCCGGCAGGCCACAGCGGGCCGAAGGCACGGCCACCCGATAGTGGCAGGCGAGGGCGACCTCCAGGCCGCCGCCGAGCGCGGTGCCGTGGATGGCGGCGATCACCGGCTTGGACGAGCCTTCCATGGCGTCCTGGACGTCGTAGAGGCTGGCGCCCTTCTGGGCCCCGCCGAACTCGGTGATGTCGGCCCCGGCGATGAACGTGCGGCCTTCGCAGATGATGACGATGGCCTTGGCGGCGGGATCGGCCAGGCCGGCCTTCATGCCCTCGGAGAGGCCGTCGCGGACGGCGGCCGACAGGGCGTTCACCGGCGGCGAATTGAGGGTGATGACGCCGACGTCGCCCTCTAGCGCATAGTCGGCCACGGCGTTCAGAGCGGTCATGGGGTCCTCCAGAATACGGGCGAGCTTCCGGCGCGGCCGGGGCGCATCCGATCGAATTCAAACGCTTGTATAGGCCTCAGGGCGCGCGGCGCCGTCAACGGCGAAATCGGGCGTTAGGCTTCCAGCACCTCATAGGCCGGCAAGGTGAGGAATTCCTCGAACGCCTCGGCCATGCTCATCCTGGAGAACAGCGCAATGGCTTCGGGGAAGCGGCCGTTGGCGAAGGCGCCGCCGAGCCTTTTCTCAAGGGCGGTCATCTCTTCGGCCAGCACAGCCTGGAAAAGTTCACGCGACACGACCCGGCCGTCATCGAGCGGCGCCGCCTGTGCGATCCACTGCCAGATCTGGGCGCGGCTGATCTCGGCCGTGGCCGCGTCCTCCATGAGATTGTACAGCGGCACGGCCCCGCGACCGCGCAGCCACGCCTCGATGTATTGCACCCCCACCCGGATGTTTTCGCGCAGGCCCGCTTCGGTGCGCGCACCGGCGTGAACCTCAAGCATATCCTCGCGGCCGATCGCCACATCATCGCGCAATCGGACGAGCTGATTGGCCTGCGGCATCAGGCGGTCGAACACGTCCAGGGCCACCGGCACGAGATCCGGATGGGCGACCCAGGTGCCGTCGTGGCCGTCGCCGGCCTCGCGCTCCTTGTCGGCCCGCACTCGGGCGAAGGCGAGTTCATTGGCGGCCGCATCGCCCTTGACCGGAATCTGCGCCGCCATGCCGCCCATGGCGAAGGCGCCGCGCCGGTGGCAAGTCTGGATCAGCTTCAGGGAATAGGCGCGCAGAAAGGCCGAGCCCATGCCCATGAGCGCGCGGTCGGGGGTCAAGGCCCAGGGCTGGCGGCCCAGGCGTTTGATATAGGAGAAGATATAGTCCCAGCGGCCGCAGTTCAGGCCGGCCATGTGCTCGCGCAATTCGTAGAGGATCTCGTCCATCTCAAAAGCGGCCGGCACGGTTTCGATCAGGACCGTGGCCTTGATGGTCCCCGCGGGAATCCCGAGCGCCTCCTGGGCGAACAGGAACACCTCGTTCCACAGCCGCGCCTCGAGGCGGGATTCGAGCTTGGGCAGATAGAAGTAAGGCGCGGTCCCCTGGGCCATCTGCGCCTTGGCGTTGTGAAAGAAATACAGGCCAAAATTGACCAATGAGCCGGCCACGATCTGGCCGTCGACGCGGACGTGGCGCTCAGGCAGATGCCAGCCGCGCGGGCGCACCATCAACACCGCCGGACCGGCTTTGAGGGCGTAGGCCTTGCCGCTCCCCTCGTCGGTGAAGTCGAGACGCCCGGCCCAGCGGTCCATCAGATTGACCTGGCCTTCGATGAGGTTGCGCCAGGTCGGCGAGGTGGCGTCCTCGAAGTCGGCCATGAACACCTTGGCCCCGGAATTGAGGGCGTTGATGATCATCTTGCGGTCGACCGGTCCGGTGATCTCCACGCGCCGGTCCTGGAGCTCGGGCGGAATCGGCGCCACCGTCCAATCGCTGGCGCGCACACCGCTGGTCTCGGCCAGGAAATCGGGCCGCTCGCCGGCGTCGAACCTTTGCTGGCGGGCCTGGCGGGCGGCCAGCAACTCGCGTCGGCGCCCGTCGAAACGCCGGTGCAGGTCAGCCAGGAAGGCCAGGGCTTCAGGGGTCAGCACCTCCCCGGCCCGCCCTTCGACGGGCCCGGAAACCTGCGCGGCCGACGGTGTGCGGCTGTCCATGTTATTCCTCGGGGCGGTCAAGCCGCCTCGCGGGCCGGCTCCTTCTTGAACTGGGCAGCCTCGGTGGATTCACCAAGCGCGGTGGTCGAGGAGGCGCCGCCGGAAATGGTCAGGGCCACCTGGTCGAAATAGCCGGTGCCGACCTCGCGCTGGTGGCGCGTCGCCGAATAGCCGGCGTCTTCGGAGGCGAACTCCTTCTGCTGCAGCTCGGAGTAGGCGGCCATGCCGCGGTCCTTGTAGCCCAGAGCCAACTCGAACATGCCGTGGTTGAGACTATGGAAGCCGGCCAGGGTGACGAACTGGAACTTATAGCCCATGGCGCCCAACTCGCGCTGGAACTTGGCGATGGTGGCCTTGTCGATATTGGCTTCCCAGTTGAACGACGGCGAGCAGTTGTAAGCCAGAAGCTTACCCGGATAGACCTTGTGCACGGCTTCGGCGAAGGCGCGCGCCTCGTCCAGGTTCGGATGCGAGGTCTCCCACCACAAGGCGTCGGCGTGTGGCGCATAGGCCAGGCCCCGGGCGATGCAGTGGTCCAGGCCCGTGCCGTCCTTCAGGCGATAGAAGCCCTCGGCCGTGCGGCTGTCTTCGACGATGAACGGGCGGTCGCGCTCATCGACATCCGAGGTAATGAGCTTGGCGGATTCGGCGTCGGTGCGGGCGAAGACCAGGGTCGGCGTCCCGCACACGTCGGCCGCCAGGCGCGCCGCGGTGAGGTTGCGGATATGCGCCGCGGTGGGGATCAACACCTTGCCGCCCATGTGACCGCACTTTTTTTCCGAAGCCAGCTGGTCCTCGAAATGCACTCCCGCGGCGCCGGCCTCGATGAACGCCTTCATGATCTCGAAGCTGTTGAGCGGGCCGCCAAAGCCGGCTTCGGCGTCGGCGACGATGGGCAGGAACCAGTCGCGGGTCGCCCCGCCCTCGGCGTGCTCGATCTGGTCGGCGCGCTGCAGGGTGCGGTTGATGCGTCGGCAAAGCTCTGGCGCGGCATTGGCTGGATACAGGCTCTGGTCGGGGTACATCGCCCCAGCGGTGTTGTTGTCCGCCGCGACCTGCCAGCCCGAGAGATAAATCGCCTTGAGACCGGCCCGGGCCATCTGCATGGCCTGATTGCCGGTCACCGAGCCTAAAGCATTGACGTAGGGCTCGTCATGGAGGGATTTCCACAGCCGGTTCGCGCCGCGCTCGGCCAGGGTGTGGGCCACCTGCACCGAACCGCGCAGTTTTTCCACGTCAGCCGGCGAATAGGGCCGGTCGATCCCTTCGAAACGCCCGGCCGGGGCGCCCGGAACCAGGGTGTCGAAACCACGCATTGTCATTCTCCTCGTCAGCCGCGAACCGGGCCATCCTTTCCCTAATGCCCCGCGGGCAGGCTCGGCCATATGACCAATCGACCAAAAGGATTGAATGTAAAGACATGAACTTGTCACTTTTGTAAATTCGTGACTATTCTGCCATATGGTCCTGGCCCCGGAGCGCAAACTGTTTCTCGGCGCGCGGCTCAAGCGCCTGCGCCGCGAGATCGGCCTGACCCAGGCGCGCATGGCCCAGGACCTCAACGTTTCGCCGAGCTACCTCAATCACCTCGAGCGCAATCAGCGCCCGCTGACGGCCCAGATCCTGCTCCGCCTGGCCGAGACCTATGACATCGACATCCGGACCCTTTCGAGCGGCGAGGGCGCGCCGTCGCGGGACCTGGGCGAGGTGCTGATCGATCCGATCTTTCGCGATCTGGCCATCCCCCGGCATGAGATCGCCGAGGTGGCTGAGAACGCGCCCGGCGTTTCCGACGCCATCGTGCGGCTCTATCGCGCCTTCTCCGATCGCCGACGCTTTTCGGAAGGGCCGGCGCCGGTCGTCGGCGAAGCCTCGCCGCTGGCGGTCACCCCCTCCGACTGGGTGCGCGACCATATTGAGAGCCAGCACAACTACTTCCCGGAACTCGATGAGATCGGCGAAGCCCTGGCGGACGCTCTGGACCCGGCCGGACAGGACGTGGCGTCCACGGCCACCCGGCGGCTGGTCGATCGGCACGGGGTGCAGGTGCGCGTCGCCCCCACGGAGATCCTGCCCGAGCAGCTGCGCCGGTTCGACCATCATCGCCGGCGGCTGATGCTGTCCGAGCGCCTGGGCGCAGCGGGCCGGGCCTTCGCGGTGGCTTATCAGTTGGGCCTGTTGGAGCATGGACCCGACATCACCGCGGTAATGGAGCGAGCCGCGGCGCCCGATCTGCCGACAAGCAATCTTTTGCGCGTATCGCTGGCCAACTACCTCGCCGCGGCCATCATCATGCCCTACGAGTCGTTTCGTCGGGCCTGCGAGGGCTTCCAATACGATCTGGATCTGGTCTCGATGCGCTTCGGGGCCAGCTTCGAACAGGCCGCCCAGCGCCTGACCACCTTGTCGCGCCCGGCGGCGCGGGGGGTGCCGTTCTTCATGCTGCGCATCGACGCGGCCGGCAACATTTCCAAGCGCTTCGGCGGCGGCGCTTTTCCTTTCTCACGTTTCGGTGGCGGGTGCCCGAGGTGGCGCATCCACGCCGCATTCCGCGCGCCGGGCAAGATCCTCACCCAAATCGTCGAGACCCCCGGCGGGGCGCGCTATTTCACTTTCGCCCGCACCGTGCCCCGCATCGCCGCCGCCTTCGCCGAGGACGATTCGGAGCTGGCCGTGGGCCTGGGGTGCGAGCTGAAATACGCCGGCCGCCTGGCCTATGCCCGCGGTATTGACTTGGCGGCTCCGGTGGTCACCGAGATCGGCTCGGCCTGCCGGGTGTGCGAGCGCCCGGCGTGCCCGCAACGCGCCGCAGAGCCGGTGAGCCGGACCCTGGCCGTCGACGACTTCTCCAAATCGATTTCATCCTACCCGTTCGAAGCGGCCTGAATTCGCCGCGCCGGGATGGCGCCAGTAATTCACTTTGCGTCGTCGAGGACACAGTTCGGAAATTCTTTGTCCAGCTTGAAGCACCGCCTGTTGACGCACCGACGATCTTCCCTCAAGCGGAACCAGCGACTCTGGCCGAATAGGCCTTCGGGCTGAAATGATCCCGCAACATAGCGGGACAGGGGAGAGACTTATGAAGCATCGAATCCTTCTGGCGACCTGCGCGCTGGGCGCCCTCACGCTGGGGGCAAGCGGCGCTTGCGCCGCGGCCGCGGCAGCGACGAACAACACCACGACCATCGGCGAACTGGTGGTGACCGCCGAGCGGCGCGAGGAGAACCTGCAATCGACGCCAGTCGCGGTGTCGGCGTTCTCGCAGCAAACCTTGGCGGCCCGGGGCCTGACGGGCGGTCAGGACCTCCTGCTTCAGATCCCCAACGTCAATTACACCCGCGGCAATTTCGGCGGCTTCAACCTCAAGATCCGCGGCATCGGCGTGGACGTGGTGGCGTTCAGCGGCACCACGGGGGTCAGCATCAACGAAAACGAGTTGCCGCTCGGCAGCAACAACTTCGCCAACACCGATTTCTACGACGTCCAGCGGGTGGAAGTGGTGCGCGGCCCGCAAGGCACGCTCTACGGCCGCAACGCCACCGGCGGCGCAGCCGACGTCATCACCAATCTGCCGACCAAGGACTTCGGTGGTTACGCAAGCTTCACTTATGGCAACTATGACACCATCAAAGCCAGCGGCGCGGTCAATATCCCGCTCGGCGATGCCTGGGCCTTGCGTATCGCCGGCTTCCGTCTGTTCAACGACGGCTATGGCGAAAACGAATATCTGCACGAGCGGGTGGACGGGCGCGACCTGGGTTCGGTCCGCGCCACCCTGCGCTTCCGCCCCAACGATCGTCTCGACGCCTGGCTGATGTGGGAACACTACGCCGAAAACGACGACCGCAACCGCATCGGCAAGCAACTGTGCATCAAGGACCCAGGCCCGACCCACGTCGGGCCGGAGCTAATCGCCCCGGCCGGCGGACCGATCGCGTCCAATTATGCGGCCTTCCTCAACCAGGGCTGTCTCCCCGGCTCGCTGTACCAGCCGGCCGCTTACGGGACCATCAACAGCAACGCCACGTCCGTGAACCTGGACAACCTGCTCGGCATCAACAACGGCCAGGACCTGTTCCGCGATAATCCGCTGCAGAGCACCAATCTGCACAATATCCAGTCGATCCGGCAGCCGCTCTTCGAGTCCTACCAGGACCTGGTCATGCTGCATATCGACTACAAGCTGAGCGATACCCTAACCTTCAGTTCGATCACCGGCTACAACCATGCCTGGGGATTCTCGGAAGAGGACTATAACCGCATCGTGCCGGTCGACCCGTTTACGCCCGTGAGCACCGGCCTTGCGGGAATCTACGCTCCGCTGGTGTTTCCCAACGGCACAATCCAAGATCCGCAAATCGGCACCACCAACAAATACGCCACCTTCGACTATGGCACCGCCGCCTCCAAGGAATACACCGAAGAAGTGCGCTTGTCGTCGAACTTCAGCGGCCGGATCAACTTCTCGGCCGGCGCTGTCTACGCCGAAACCACCGAACCGTTTGGGGCCGAGAACTATTATGTGTTCAGCAACGCGCTGACCGCTCCGGCCTTGCTCAACAATGCGCTGGGCGGCGCCGTATTCGGACCGCTGTACGTCAGCGGCGAGCCGGTGCCTAATGGCCAGGGTCACCAATATTATGACGCCCGCAGCGGCGGCGGCTATCTGAAGACCTATGCCGCGTTCGGCGAAGTCTACTTCCAGATCACCCCGGATCTGAAACTGACCCTGGGCGGGCGCTATAATGTCGACCAGCTGTACAACAACTCGTTCCCGATCGAACTCTATGTGCCGACGCCCAACGGCAACACCCCCGCGCCGGGCATCGACGGAACCGTCGCCGTTCCGGGCTTCCCGCCCACGGTCTGCACCACTTCCCTTTCCGCCTGCGATGTC
>DASXMK010000351.1:0-3468 GCA_036495705.1 Caulobacteraceae bacterium
TCCAGGTACCACAGGCTGGCGAACGCCAGGTTGTGGAAGCTCAAGCGCCCCTCGGAGTCGAATACGGCGATGGCGTCAGCGACGAGATCGAAGATCGCCTCCTGCGCGGCCTCCTGACCGCCCAGCCGGGCCGCCGCGCTCTCAGCCTCGGTGACATCCTCGGACCACACGCCCGCTCCGGTCTCGAGCGGCTGGGCGCGAAATCGCAAGGCCCGGCGTTCGCCGCCCATGCGCACCCAGCGCAGGATGGCCCGCGTCTCGCCGGTGCGGACGGCTTCGAGCGCGATGCGGTCGGCCTCGCCATCCAACGACAGGCCGCGCTCGCGCGCGTCGGCGAGCGACTGGGCCCCGACGGTCGTGAGCCAGGCCCGGTTCACCCACACCGGAGCCCCGTCGGCATCGGCGATCCAGCATGGCTCCGGCCGCTCGCTGACAAAGCCGGCCAGGGTGTCCAGGTGCGCCGCAGGACCGCCGTGAGTCGCGGAGAGCCGGAGCAAAGCCAGAACCCCGGCCGGCCGGCCGGCGACCGCCAGGCCGTTGGCGGTCTCAAGCTCGAAGGCTTCGCCGCCGGCGCGCAGCGCCGTCAGCTTGTCGCGCAGCCGCGGATCACGCCCGGCCAATCCGTCAACGACCGCACGCACGCCGTCCACCCCAAGCGAAACCGATAGCGCCTCCAGGCTCTCGCGTCCGGCCACCAGGGTCACCTGGTCGCCGTCGAAGGCGATCAGGCAGGTCCCGAAGACATCGAGGCAGGTCTCGGGGCTCGGACCCTCGGCTGCCGTCTCGCCGCCGCCCCGGCGTCTCGCGCGAGCGGCCAGGGCGAAGCCGCCCAGCGCGACCAGGGCCAGGCCAATCATCGTCATCGCCAGCAGAGCCAACGTCATGGCATCCGAATCAGAACCGAAATTCAGCCTAACAGAGACCGCGCCGGGGCCGGCGGGCGCGCTTCACAGCGGGACCACAAGCGTGTCATGATGGCCGCAACCATAGCGGGGGAGCCTCAGCAGATGACATCACATCCGTGGACGGCGCTGGTCACGATCGGCGCGCTGCTGGTCTATTTCTACATGGGCCTGCGGGTCGGCCAGGGCCGTGGAAAATACGGCATCATCGCTCCGGCCATCACCGGCCATCCCGATTTCGAGCGCGCCTTTCGCATCCACGCCAACACCCTCGAATGGCTGCCGCTGTTCCTGGTCTCCCTGTGGCTGTTCTCGTTCTACTGGAGCGATGTCGCCGCCGCCGTGGTCGGGCTGGTATGGATCCTTGGCCGCGTCCTCTATCTGACCGGCTATTCCAAGGCCGCCGAAGCCCGCGGGCGTGGATTCGGCATCCAGGCGCTCGCCACCGGCGTGCTGCTGTTCGGATCCTTCGGGCGGATTGTCTGGAACCTGCTGGGACATTCTTAAGTCCCTTTACGATCAAGGTCGTTGCGTGACAGATTCGGCGGCGCGAGGGACATCTCCGCGCCCGTCTGACGACGGCGCATTGGGACAAGAGACTTGAGATGAAGATAACCGCGGCCATGGCGGCCATCGGCCTCGTCATTGGCCTCAGCGCCTGCGAGACGGCCACCCCCTATCAGCCCCTGCGTCAGGGGACCGAGGTCTCTGGCGGATTTACCGACCAGCGCCTCGACCAGAACCACTTCCGGGTGACGTTCCAGGGCAACACGCTCACCGCGCGCGAGACGGTGGAGAACTATCTGCTCTATCGCGCGGCCGAGCTGACCGTCAGCCAGGGCTACGACTGGTTCGAGGCCGTCGAGCGGCACACCGAGCGTGACCGCCAGACCTACATCGATCCGCTCTACGGCCCCGGACCCTACGGCTTTTGGCGGCCAAGCTGGCGCGCGTGGGGCGGCTATGGCTGGGGCGCCTGGGGACCCTATTGGGGCGAAGCCAGCGTCGACACGATCCAGAAGTTCCAGGCCAGCGCCGAGATCGTGATGGCGCACGGCCCCAAGCCGGCGGGCGACGCCAAGGCCTTGGACGCCCGCGAGGTGCTCGCCAACCTCGGACCGAAGATTCAGCGCCCGAAGGCTTAGCGGGGGGCCATCCGGATCGCCCCGTCCAGGCGCACGTCCTCGCCGTTGAAATAGCCGTTTGTGATCATCGTCAGGGCGAGCTGAGCGTATTCCTCGGCCTTGCCCAGCCGCTTGGGGAACGGCACCGAGGCGGCCAGGGCTTCGCGCACATTGACCGGCGCGCCCATCATCAGCGGCGTGTCAAAAATGCCGGGCAGGATAGTGTTGACGCGAATGCCCTCGCTCATCAGGTCGCGGGCGATGGGCAGGGTCATGCCCACGACCCCGCCCTTGGAGGCCGAATAAGCGGCCTGGCCCATCTGTCCGTCCTCGGCCGCCACCGAAGCGGTGTTGACGATGGCTCCACGCTCACCGTCCTCAAGGGGCTCGAGGGTCAGCATGCCGGCGGCGCTCTTGGCGATGCAGCGGAACGTGCCGACCAGATTGATCTGAATGATCATGTTGAAGGCGGCGAGCGGGAAGTGCTTGATCTCGCCGGTGGTCCGGTCGCGGCCAGCGGTCTTGGCGGCATTGCCGGTGCCGGCGCAATTGACCAGGATGCGTTCCTGGCCGTTGGCCGCGCGCGCCTTGGCGAAGGCGACGTCGACCTCCTCGTCCGAAGTGACGTTGCATTGGCAGAAGACCCCGCCCACCTCCTTGGCGACCGCCTCACCCTTGGCCTCGTTCATGTCGAAGATGGCCACCTTGACACCATGGGCCGCCAGGGCGCGCACCGTGGCTTCGCCAAGGCCGGAGGCCCCGCCGGTCACCACCGCGGCGGTGGAGGAGTCGAGCTTCATGGATGTTTCCTTTTCCCCGAATGGAATTGTTCCGGCGCGGTTTAGCCTCTGACGCGCGGCCTCGAAAGTGTCACGCTGCGTAAACCCGCCTCAGGCCGCCAAGCGTTGCGACCAGGCGTCCAGATCCGGCTCCAGGCCCATGTACGCCAGGCCGGACGCGATCGACACCAGTTCGGCCCCACCTTCGACCTTGGCGGGACCAAAGCGCTGGGCGAACAGACGCCGCACGGCCGGCACGAACGAAGAGCCGCCGGTCAGGAACACCCGGTCGATGTCGCCAGGAGCCAGGCCGGCGCGCTCCAGGGCCTGGTCAAGGGCCCCTTCGATGGCCGCCAGCTCGGGCGCAATCCAGCTTTCGAAATCGCTCCGCGCCACCGCCTTTTCCAGGCGCACCGATCCGGCTTCGAACTGGAACACGGCGGCCTTGTTCGCCGACAGCGCCTCCTTCAGGTGCGAGACCGACTGGTAGAGGCGATAGCCGTGATTGTCGTCGAGGATCTCCACCAGCCGGGCGATCTTCTCCGGCTGCAGGGCTTCGCGGCGCAGGCGGCGGATATCGCGCATGTCGCTGGAGGCGCGCAGGAGGGCCAACTGCTCCCAGCGGGCGAAGGCGGAGTAGTAGCGGTTCGGGATCAGATCGGA
>DASXMK010000352.1:0-1954 GCA_036495705.1 Caulobacteraceae bacterium
CGCTTCGACCAGGCGGGGGTTGACCGGAGCCATGGGAATGGCGGCGTTGATGTCGTTGATCAGGGTGGTCAGCGCGCCGGGGTCGAGGGCGCGATGGGCGGCGGCCAACGGGGCCAGATAGGCGGTGGACTTCAGGCGCCCGCAGGCGTCGGCGGCGACATTGGCCTTGGAGAGCGCCGGCTGGCTGGCCAGGGCCTCGAGCAGGGCGGCCTGGTTGCCCCCAGCCATGGCTCCCAAGAGGGTGACCGCGTCGCGCGGCCCGACGTCGATCAGCCAGGCGAGCTCGGCGGCCAGGCGGCTGTCGGGCTCCAGCAGCAGTCGCCGCGCGCGCGTAAGCGCGGCCTCATCCTGGGGCTTGGCCGCCAGACGGCGCTGAAACGCCTCTTCAACGTCGCGCGCGCCCGCGCGCGGTGACACTGGCAGGATTACGAACGGATTGTACGCGAACGAAAACGCTGCCATCAACCAAGCGCCCCCCGGCGCCCCGGTCCCCACGGCCGCCCGCCGCCTCGAGCGCGGCAAGGCGTCCGACCAGACCCACTGAAACGTCCACACACAGAAGGACAGCCACAATTTAGCCCAACTTGGCGGGCGGCAAAAGTCACTCTTCCGCGACGCATGACCGCACCCCCCCGACCTCCCCCCTCCCGGCCTATCGGCCGTACTCCCCCGGCCATCGGGGAGAGAATGCCGGCGCTCTCCTCCCCCTCCGGGGGAGGGGGACCGCCCCCGGCTCCGGCCAAGGGCCGGCCCGAGGATAAACTCAGCGGTGGAGGGGGCTAGCGCCCCAGCAACGCCCGCAAACGCGCCGCCAGGTCGGCCGGCCACACCGCCTCCTCGGTGGCGGCCAGTTCGTCCACACTCCACCAGCGCATGTCGTCGACGAATTCCAGCTCCAGCGGGCGCCAGCCGTCGCGCCGAGCCTCGCCGCCGGCGCAGCGGGCGAGGATGAAGGTATTCTTGAACAGCACCGGGCGCTGCTTGCGGTCGGGCAGGATTACCTCGGCGCGCCAGGCGATTTCGCCCAGGACGACGCCGGTGAGGCCGGTCTCCTCGGCCACCTCGCGGGCGGCCGCCTCGTACACACTCTCGCCGGGTTCGATGCCGCCGCCGATGGTGAACCACACGCCCTGCGCGTCGGGACTGGCCGGCAGTCGCCCTTTCATCAACAGGATGCGGTCGTCGGCGTCGAGCAGCAGAACCCGGGCGGTCGGCCGCTCGCGCACCGGGGTGACCTCGCTCACGCCGCCTGTTCGGGCGGGCGCAACTCGGCCTTGACGCGCTCGGCCAGGGTCTTGATGTCCAGCGGCTTGGGCAGGAACGAGATCCCCGCCTCGCCTTCCAGCAGCTCGGAGAACTCGGCTTCGGCCTAGCCGGAGATGAACATCACCGGGGCCGAACCGATGAACGGCCGCGCCGCCTTGAGCAGGGCCGGCCCGTCCATGCCGGGCATGATCACGTCGCTGATCATCAGGTCGATGGCCCCGGCGTGGGATTTCGCCAGGGCCAGGGCCTGCTCGCCGTCAGCCGCCTCGATGACCTCATAGCCGCGGGCGCGCAGCAGGCGCGCGGCCACTCCGCGGACCATGGCCTCGTCCTCGACGAACAGGATCCGTCCGACCCCGGAAAGATCGCGCGGGACGCGGCGCGCCGCCCGGCCTTGGGCCGCCGGCTCGAAGGCCAGCGGCGGGGCGTAGACGGGCAAAAAGATGCGGAACGTCGCCCCCTGGCCGGGGACCGAGGCGGCGTGGATCCAACCGTCGGCCTGCTTGACCACGCCATAGACGGTGGCCAGGCCCAGGCCCGTGCCCTCGCCCACCGCCTTGGTGGTGAAGAACGGCTCGAACACCTTGCTGAGGGCCTCGGGCGCGATGCCGGGGCCGTCGTCGGCCACCTCCAGCAGGGCCAGCTCGGCAACCTCCGGACCGGCGTAGCCGGAGATGAACATCACCGG
>DASXMK010000353.1:0-2506 GCA_036495705.1 Caulobacteraceae bacterium
CGATGGTCCAGGGCCCAGTTCAGCGGCTCGGTGTAGAAGGCCGGCAGGGGTGAGCGCTCGCGCCCGGCCTTGGCCTTGAGGAAATAGGCCGCCAGCAGCGGCGTCAGCAGCCGGGCGACGACCAGGGAGAACAACACCGCCACCGACACGGTGAGGCCGAATTCCTTGAAGAACTGGCCGGGGATGCCGGGCATGAACGCCACGGGCAGGAAAACCACCACGATGGCGAAGGTGGTGGCGACGACAGCCAGGCCGATCTGGTCGGCGCCCTCCATGGCGGCGTCATAGGGACGCATGCCGACATAGACGCGCTTTTCGATGTTCTCGATTTCGACGATGGCGTCGTCGACCAAGATGCCGATGACTAGGGTCAGCCCGAGCAGGGTGACGACGTTCAGACTGAACCCGATCAGATTCATGCAGGCGAAGGTCGGGATCAGTGAGGCCGGCATGGCCACCGCGGTAATCGCGGTGGCGCGCCAGTCGCGCAGGAACAGCCACACCACCAGGGACGCCAGGGCCATGCCTTCGAGCAGGGTGTGGACCGTGGCCGAGAAGCTGGCGCGGGTCTGATCGACCCGCGAGGTGATCGGCAGAACGCTGACGCCGGGATTGGCCTTCTCGATCTTCTTCAGGGTGGCGTTGACCTCGTCCTCGACATCGACTTCGCTGGAGAGCTTGGTCTTGGTCACGGCGAAGCCGACCACCGGATGGCCGTCCAGTTCGGCGAAGGTGCGCTTTTCGGAGGAGCCATCGCCCACGTCGGCCACGTCCGACAGCCGCACGAAATGGCCACTCGGCGTCGGAATGGTGAGATCGCGAATCTGATCGACGGTCAGCGCCGCCCCCAACACCCGGACATTTTGTTCGCGTCCACCGATCTCGGAGCGACCGCCAGGGGTGTCGACATTGGCCTGGGCTAGCGCATCGTTGACCTGGGCCGCGGTCAGGCCCTGGGCGGCGAGCTTGTCGGGGTCGAGCAGGACATTGATTTCACGGTCGATGCCGCCGACCCGCTGGATCTGGCCGACGCCGGGCTCGGCTTGCAAGGTGCGCGCCACGGTATTGTCGATGAACCATGACAGGTCCGCCTCCGACATGTTCGGGGCCGAGACGGCGTATTCGGCGATGGCGTTCGAATCCATGTCCAGGCGCTGGACGACCGGGGGGTCGATCTCGCGCGGCAAGTCGTTGCGGATCTGATCGATCTTGGTGCGCACATCCTCGGTCACCTTCATCACGTCCTGGCCGAGCTGGAACTGGACGATGGTGAAGGACGAACCCTGACTGATGGTCGAATCGATCGACTGCACATTGGTGAGGCCCGAGAGGGCGTTCTCCACCGGGCGGGTGACCTGGGTCTCCATTTCCGAAGGCGCCGCGCCGCTGCGCGTCACCTGGATCATCACCGCCGGGAACTCGATGTTGGGATACTGCTTGATCGGCAGGGCCATGTAGGAGAACAGGCCGGCGATCACCGCGGCCAGGAACAGCACCGCGACCGGGATCGGGTTCTTAATCGCCCAGGCCGAGATGCGCAGCTGGCGCGTCGGACCGCCCATCGGACCGTGTTCGGAATCCTTCACCGCGCGCGCCTCATGTGGCCGGAGCCGGACGGATGAAATCGCCGGCCACCAGCATGGCCGCGGCCCGCTGCACCACGCGCGATCCGAGCGGCGGGCCGGTCAAGAGCTCGACGTAGCCGCCGCCCCGCTCTCCTGTGGTCACCGGCACGCGCTGGACCCGATCGTCGCGGCCCACCACCATCACCGAAGGGCCCTCGGCGTCGTAGCGCACGGCGGTCTCGGGAACGGCGCTGGCCGAGCGGGTGAAGCCGAGGAAGGTGGCGCTGGCGAAGCCGCCGGATCGCACGTCGGCCCGCACTGGCAGGGTGATGCGCACCTTGCCAAGCTTGGTCGAGGGATCGACCGCCGGACTGACCAGGCGGACCACGCCCGGAACCTCGGTCCCGTCAGCCAGGGTGACCCTGGCCTTGGAGCCCGGGTGGATCTTGTCGAGATCGTCCTCGCTCACGTCGGCGGCCAGCTCCACGACCCCGTCCCTGGCGATCCTGAACAGCGCCGTCGTCCCGCCGCTCATGTCGCCAAAGCGGACATTGCGCTCGATGATAAGTCCGGAAAATGGCGCGCGCACGACGGTCAGGGCCTCGCGCGTGCGCATGTCGTTGGCGGCGGCGTCCTGGGCCAGCGCCTGAGCCCGCGCGGCCTTGGCGGCGAAGCGGCGCTGATCGATCTGCTCCTTGGAGAGCAGGCCCTCGTTGTCGAGGCCCTTGACCCGGGCGGCCTGCTCATCGGCCTGGTCGGCCAGGTCCTTCTGCTGGGCGGCCAGCGCCGTCTGCTGGGCCAGTTGGGCGCGCAGCAGCACGTCGTCGAGCTGGACCAGCGGCTGGCCGGACCGCACCACCTGCCCTTCTTTCACATACACCGTGCGGACGATGCCGCCTTCCAGATGCTGGATGGGCTTGCGGTGGGTTTCGACCACGACG
>DASXMK010000354.1:0-4092 GCA_036495705.1 Caulobacteraceae bacterium
CAAGGGCGCGGCCCCGGCCACCGCCTGTTGCAGGGCCACGACATGATCGGCGGCGTCGGGCAGGGGCTGCTGGCCCGCGGCCTCCACCGCGGCCAGCCGCGCCGGGCGGTCGGCCACGTCCAGCTTCGACCACGCCTGGTGCTGAATGTCGTACGAGGCTTGGCGGACAGCCTTGCCGGCCCCATAGAGTTTCAGCCCGGCCCCCGCCAGGGCCTCGCGGGCGAAGCCGGCGGCTCCTTGCGAGCCCCTGAACAGTAGGGCGTAGGCCGGATCGGCCATCAGGTAGCCGGCCATCAACCGGCGGTTGTCGGGCGAGTTGCCGGCGGAGCGCAGTTCGGCCACGAACTGCTGGTCTTGCAGGGCGGCGACGGCGGCGTAGGCGATCGCCCCGCGGATCAGGGCTCGCGGTTCGTAGGCCGCCGCGTCCTTGAGCGTCATGGCGACCCCGGTCCCGCTGGTGAAGGCCGGCGAGGCGCCGCCGACGCGCTCGAGATAGGCCTGGAAGGCGGCGGCGTCGGCCACGGTGCGCGCCGGCAAGGCGACCGGCCCGGCCGGCGGCGGTGGCGGCGGGGCTTCGACCACCGGAGCTTTCTTAGGGCGCGCCAGGGTCACCGCCTGGGGCGTGCAGACGGCCGCTGCGACCAGGCCGATCGCGGCGAGGGCGCGGGCGGTGCGTAGCCAGGCCATGGTTTCCTCCGGCGGCGCCCTCCGGCGCCGCGAATGCCTTTGCGACGGGGCGAGATTGTGGCTCGCGGCCCTGAGGCGTTCTTATCGCCGCCCGCGTCAGTCGAACAGCTTGGACACCGACTCCTCGTTGGCGATGCGGCGAATGGCTTCGCCGATCAGCCGGGCGCAGCTCACCACCCGGATCTTGCCGCCCGTCTTGCCGTCGGCGGCGATCGAATCGGTCACCACCAGCTCCTTGAGCACGGAATCTTTGACCCGCTCCACCGCCTGGCCCGAAAGCACCCCATGGATGACATAGGCCGAGACCTCCTTGGCCCCGGCCTCGATCAGCGATTTGGCGGCGCTGCACAGGGTGGTGGCCGAATCGACGATGTCGTCGAAGATCACCAGCCGGCGGCCGGCCACGTCGCCGACGATGTTGGCCACCTCGGAGACCCCCGGGCCTTGCCGGCGCTTGTCGACGATGGCCAGGCCCGCGTTCAGCCGCCGGGCCAGCGCCAGGGCGCGCACCACCCCGCCCACGTCCGGTGAGACGATCAGCAGATCGCCGCAGTCGCGATAGTGCGACTTGATGTCTTCGGCCATCAGCGGCGCTGCCTGCAGATTGTCGGTGGGGATGTCGAAGAAGCCCTGAATCTGGCCCGAATGCAGATCCATGGTCAGCACCCGGTCGGCCCCGGCGCGAGTGATCAGGTTGGCCACCAGCTTGGCCGAGATCGGCGTGCGGCCGCCGACCTTCCGGTCCTGGCGCGCATAACCGAAGTAGGGGGTGACGGCGGTGATGCGCTTGGCCGAGGCCCGTTTCAGGGCGTCGATGCACACCAGCAGCTCCATCAGGTTGTCATTGGCCGGGAAGCTGGTCGACTGCAGGACGAACACGTCCTCGCCGCGCACGTTCTCCTCGATCGTCACCCAGGCTTCGTTGTCGGCGAAACGCTTCACCTGGGCCTTGGTCAGGGGCACATCCAGCGAGGCGGCGATGGCCTCGGCCAGCTTGGGGTTGGAATTGCCGGCCACCAGCTTCATTCGAGGCCCCCAAGGCGCGACTCGCGTGACAGGCTTCTAACAGCCGGTGATGCGGGAGCAAGGGCTGCGATCCTCAGGAGACAGACGACTATGGAATCCGACTTCGGGCTCCGCCCCGCCTTTGCCGCCGACACGCCCCTGATCGCCGGCATCGATGAGGCCTGCGGCGCGCCGCAGGACGTCCATCGCGCCGGCCTCGTCCCCGAGCTGCTGAATTACGGCCTGAGTTGGATCGCCGAGGCCGACGGTGTCGCCGCCGGCTACGCTCTGGTCAGCCGGCGATTCTTTTCGCGCCGCTTCGTCGAGTTGCTGGCGGTCGCCCCGGCGTTCCGCCGCCAGGGTCTGGGCGTGGCGCTGATGGCCCGTTGCGAGGCCGCCGGCGAGGGCGAGGTTCTGTTCACCTCGACCAATCAGTCCAACGTCGCGATGCAGGCCCTCCTGGCCAAGGCTCGTTATGAGCCGAGCGGGGTGATCTACAACCTCGATCCGGGCGATCCGGAGCTGGTGTTCGCAAAGCTCACGCCTCAAGCATGATGGCGCTCATCAGCCGGCCATAGTCGCGCTCGCCGGCGTGAAAGGCGCGGCGGTTGGAGAAGAACAGGTCGGCCTCGGCGCAGGTGTCGTGGCCCAGCCACGCGTAGGTCCCGACCCCGACCGCCTCCAGGCGCGAAAGCACGAAGCCGGGCAGGTCGAACTGGCGTTTGTCGGCCGAGGCGCCGGGGGCGAAGAAACGCGCGTACGCCGGATCGCGGGCGAAGAACGCGTCCACAAATTCCAACCCGACCTCGTAGGAGGCCTGGGCGATGCACGGCCCGACGACCGCGACCAGGCGTGAGGTCTGCGCGCCCCGCGCAATCATCGCCTCCACCGCCACCTCGACCACGCCCGCCAGGGCTCCGCGCCAGCCAGCGTGGACGGCGGCCACCACCCGCGCCTCGGCGTCGGCCAGCAGCACCGGCGCACAGTCGGCGGCCAGGGCCGCGCAGATGAAGCCAGGCTCGTGGGCCACCACGGCGTCGGCCTTGGGCCGCTCGCCGCGCCAGTCGCCCTCGGCCATGACCACCTGCGTGGAATGAATCTGATAACAGGTGCGGATCCGGTCCGCGTCGACGCCGAACGCCAACGCCGCCCGCCGGCGGTTTTCGGCCACGGCGGCCGGAGCGTCACCAGACCCCGGGCCAAGGTTGAGGCTCTCATAAGGGCCGGCGGACACACCGCCCCGACGGGTGAAGAAAGCGTGGCGCACGCCGGACAGAGCGGCCAGCAGCGGCGAAGTCATGACCGGGGTCACGGCGGGTCGAGGCCAGGGGCGGTCGAGGTGCCGACCTTGAATAGGGTCCCCATCTGGTCCGGGCCGATCAGCCGATCCAGCTGACGGTCGACGCGTTCGCCCTCATCGGGGTTGGCCCGGGCGAGGGCCGCGGCCCGGTCCTCGATCCCCAGCCGGCGCAGGAACGCCCCTTGGGTGACAATCTCGACCTGCGCGCCCGCATTTTTGGCCGCGGCCAGGAAAGTCGGAAAGTCCACATGGGCGGTGAGGTCGGCTTCGCCGGGGTTGGCCAGAGGGCGCTCCTTCGCGTGGCCGCGCACGGCCTGCAAGGTGTCGCCCAATCCCGGTTCCGCGCGCCCATAGTCGATCGCCAGGGCCGCCCCGCCGGTCCGCGCCACCAGTGCGCCGATCGACGCGCCCACCTCGGCCAGTCGCGGCGAGCATTCGAGCACTGCGCCCAATGGCGCATCCGGGCCGCCGACCCGCTCGCCGGCGACGAAAGCCAGGCCGCCGGCGCGGTCAAGTCCGACCCGGCGCTCGCGCCAGCCGTCTCGGCCGCGCACGGCCTGGCGGATCGGCAGGCAGTCCAGGAATTCGTTGGCCAGAAGGACGGTCGGGACATCGCCGTCGAGGTTCTCGATCCGGCTCAGCCACCGCGGGGCGTGACCGGCCAACGCCTGGGCTTGGCGGGCCCTCAAAGGCGCGCTCGTTTCCACCAGCACGAGTTCCACGGCCGCGGCGAAGGCAGGCGCGATGCGCGCCGCGCGCAGAGCATCGCTCATCAGGGTTCCATCGCCCGGCCCTAGCTCGACCAATCGCAGCCGGTTGGGCCCTCCAAGCCGGGTCCATACTTCGACCACCCAAAGGCCGAGCAACTCGCCGAACATTTGCGAGACGTGCGGGGCGGTGATGAAATCGCCGTGCTCGCCGAGGTTCGGCCGCGCCGCATAGTAGCCGCCTTCAGGGTCATGCAGGCAGGCGTCCATGTAGGTGTCGATAGGCAGCGGCCCATCGGCCCGGATGCGTTCGATCAGGCGTTGGAAGGCTCCTCCCTCCCCTCGACGGGGAGGGTCGAGACGGCGAAGCCGTCCGGGGTGGGGTGTGAGGCA
>DASXMK010000355.1:0-12014 GCA_036495705.1 Caulobacteraceae bacterium
AAAGCGCCGCATAGAGATCGTTCGGGCAATCCTCGAACCAGGTCCGAAGCGCCGCGCCACCTTTCTGAGCGAAGGCCGCCTCGAGTTTGCGGCCGCATTTCAGGGTGATCACGTCCCAGCCGACCGCGGCGAAGATCTCGGCGAAGCGCAGGAACATGCGCTCGGGCGTGGTCGCGTCCAGGCTCTGGCGGTTGTAGTCGACGATCCACCAACAATTCCTAAGGTCGTGCTTGGCCCCCTCGATGACGCATTCATAGATGTTGCCCTCGTCAAGCTCAGCGTCGCCCAGCAGCGAGATCATGCGGCCGACGCGGGCCTCATCCATCAGGCCGTGGGCCAGGAGATAGTCCTGAGCGATGGAGGCGAAGGCGGTCATGGCCACGCCCAGCCCCACCGAGCCGGTGGAAAAGTCGACTTCGTCTTTGTCCTTGGTGCGCGAAGGATAGGACTGCGCCCCGCCAAAGGCGCGAAAGGCCTGCAGCTGCTCGCGGCTCTGGCGGCCGTAAAGATACTGAATGGCGTGGAATACCGGGCTGGCGTGCGGCTTGACGGCCACCCGATCCTCCGGCCGCAGGACCTGGAAATACAGGGCCGACATGATGGTGGCGATGGAGACGGACGAGGCCTGGTGGCCGCCGACCTTCAGGCAATCCTGGTTGTCGCGCAGATGATTGGCGTTATGGATGGTCCAGGCCGACAGCCAATGAACTTTGCGGTCCAGCTCGGCGATGACGTCCAGCGCCTGATTGCTGGCTTTGGCTCGCGCCATGCCCTCTCCCGATTTGCACCGCGGCGGCGGTCGCGGCCTCTTTAGAGCGAGGAGAGCGCGGGCGGGAACTTAATTTGCGATGGGCCCATGCCCAAAGCGGGCCCGGCCGGCTCTAGGCCGCCACCGGCGCTTCACCGACCAGGCGTTCGAAATTGCTCTGGATGGTGCCGTAGCATTCGCACACGCGGGTTTCGAGCGCGGCGCGGTCGACGATGTCGATGCGACCGCGGCGCGTGGCCACGATCCCCTGGTCGGCCAACTCCCGAAGCAGCTGGGTTACGGTGGTCCGCTGCACGCCGACCATGGTGGCCAGATGCTGCTGGGTCAGGCGCACGATGTCGCTGTCGGTGCGATCCTGGGTCATGAGCAGCCAGCGGCAAACGCGGGCGCGGACCGGGTGCAGCGCGTTGCAGGCCACCGACTGATGGGCCTGGGCGATATTGGCCAGGGCATGGCGCATCAGCAACTTGCGCAGTCCGGGGCTGTGCTCGGCCTGCCGGCGCAGGCGCACGGCCGACAGGCGCAAGGCCCGCCCGGGAACCTGGGCGAAGGTGCGGCTGGTGCAGACGGCCGAGCTGATCGCCGCCAGGATGCCGACGGCGCTTTCCCGGCCGACGGTGTCGCTTTCCACCGCGCGTCCGTCACGCATGACGGTGACCACCGAGAGAACGGAAGTGAGCGGGAACCACACCCAGTCCACCGGATACTCGGGTTCGTACAGGGGTTCGCCTGAGGCCAGCTCACAGAGAGCGAGGCCAGGCTCGAGGGCGGCGCGATCGACGGGGGCGAGCGCGCGCAAGAGATAGTTGCGAAACGCCAATGCCGCTGGCGCTCCAACGGTCGCGATTATTCCGTCTGAAAGTCGGCGAGCCGACACACCCTCGGGCGAAGCTTCGTTATGGCTGTCTCTGAGGGCGTCAGCCGGCATCGGAGAGCTCCTGGGAATCTATCTGCTCTACATCCATCATGACCGTTCGGGAGTGCCCAAGCTGGAGGTGGTGACCGCCCCCAGCGACGTCGCAGCGCGCGAACTGGCTCGCAATCGCCTGGACGAATCTCCGCGCCACAGGCTGGTGGAAATCTGGGAAGACGACCGGTCCGTGGGCTGGATTGAAGACACCGGCTAGGGGTCTTTGCCGGCGTAGATGGCCATCACCTGGCGCAGCAGCGCCAGGGCCTTGGCGCGCGGCCGCTGGAAAGTGTTGCGGCCGATGATCGAACCGAAGCCGCCGCCGGCGTGAATGGCGCGGATCTCCTCCAGGAACTCGGCCTCGTCGGGCACCGTGGCCCCGCCGGAGAAGATCACGATCCGCCGACCGGCGAAGGACGCCTCGATGATATGCCGCACGCGTTCCGCCTGGGTGGCGATGGGGATCGCCTCGTGCTCATAGACCTGGCGAGCGGACGCCTGGGCGATGTGGGCGCTGGGCAGCTTGACCTTGATGATGTGGGCGCCGAGCTGAGCGGCGATCTGGGCGGCGTAAGCGACCACGTCGATGGCGGTCTCGTCCTCCTTGGCCAGCGCCGCCCCGCGCGGGTACGACCACACCACGACGGCCAGACCGCGCCGCCGGGCGTCGGCGGCGATGGCCCGCAACTGGCTGTACATCTCGTTCTCATGCGCCGAGCCCGGGTAAATGGTGAAGCCCACGGCGCAGCAGCCCAGGCGCAGGGCGTCCTCGACCGCGCCGGTCAGGGCCTGGGCCGGATCGGGATCGCCGCGCAGGGAATCGGCGTCATTGACCTTCAGGATCAGCGGGATCTCGCCGGCGAAATTTCGCGCGCCCGCCTCGATGAAGCCGAGGGGCGCGGCATAGGCGTTGCAGCCCGCCTCAATGGCCAGGGCGAAGTGATACAGCGGGTCGTAGGCCGGTGGATTGGGGGCGAAGGAGCGCGCCGGACCATGTTCGAACCCCTGGTCCACGGGCAGGATGACCAGCTTGCCGGTCCCGCCCAGCGCGCCGTGGTTGAGCATCCGGGCGAGATTGGCCACGCTTCCAGGGCATTCGCCGCCATAGTTGTCGAGGATCTCTTTCACCCTTGGGGTCATGACCTCGCCTCCTGCTGGCCGGGCGCGCGGGGCAGGATGAAGCGCCGCACGGCCTTGGCGAAACCTTCATCCTCATTGGAGTCAGTGACGGCGCTGGCCTGGGCCTTCACCGCGTCGGAGGCGTTGCCCATGGCGATGGAGAGGCCGCTGACCGCGAACATCAGCGTATCGTTGGGCTGGTCGCCGATGGTGGCGATCTCGGCCGGCGAAACCTTGAGCAAGCGCGCCAGGGTGCGCACCACCTCGCCCTTATTGGCCTTGGCGCTGGTCACATCGAGGTAGTATGGCTGGGAGCGCGCGACGCTGGCCCTGTCGCCAAGTGCGCCCTGGACCCTCTTCTCGCAGGCCGCGACCGTTTCCAAGTCATCGGAAACCCCGACCACCTTAATCGCCATGTCCAGATCAGCATTAGGGAAGCTCTCCACCACCTCGGCGTCAAACTTCACGGTCCAGGCTTCGCGGGCCACGTGCGGGGCGGCGCGGTCGCGGATCAGCCAGCGGTCGGGTGTGTAGAGCCAGGCGTCGAGGCCATCCTCGAGGATGAGGTCCACGGCGCGCCGGGCCACCGCCCCGGCCAGCGGGTGGCTCTCGATCACCTCCAGGTCGGGCTCGACCAACACGCCGCCGTTGAAGCCGGCGATGGGCGTGGTCAAGCCCAGCGGCCCGATCAGCATGTTCATGCCGCGCGGCGGGCGGCCGCTGGTGATGGCCAGCATGACGCCCGCTCGGGCCAGCGCTCGCGCCGCCTCGATAGCGGCGCCGGTCAGGGTCTTATCCTGGGTGACCAGAGATCCATCGACGTCGGCCAGGACCAGGCGGATCGGGCCGTTCACGCGGCCTGGGAGCGGGCGGTCGCCGTAGGATAGCGCCAGCCGCGTCCGCCCCGGCCGACGGCCGCCAATTGCTCAGCCGCGAAGCTCCAGTTTGGCAACGCGTCGAACCACGTCTGGAGGAACCGCTTTCGGTCGTTCTGATAGTCGAGATAGTAGGCGTGCTCCCACAGGTCGCAGACCAGCAACGGCGTCTGGTCGCGTTCGGTGACCATGTCCTGAGCGTCATGAGTGCTCTTCACGTCGAGGTGGCCGCTGGCGTCGGCCACCAGCCACACCCAGCCGAACCCGAAATGGGTCTCGCCGCGCTCGACCCACACTTGCGAGAGCTTGACCAGGCCGCCGAACGACTGGTCGATCGCCTTGGCCAGCTGGCCCTCGGGCGCGGCTATCTGCGGGGTCATGGAATTCCAGAAAAAGCCGTGGTTCCAGGCTTGCGCGGCATTGTTGAACACCGAGCGGCCAGCATCGCCTTCACTGGCCGCGTTAGCGATCACCGTCTCGAGGCTGTCCGGCGACTGGCCGGCCTTGGCCAACAGGCCGTTGAGCTTTTCGACATAGGCGTGGTGATGCTTGTCGTGATGGAAATGCAGCGTTCGCTCCGACATCGCTGGCGCGAGCGCATCATAACGGTAAGGCAGGTCGGGCAGCGGAAACATGGGAACGCACCTCCTCGGCCCATAACGGAAGGGCGCCAGGATGGTTCACGGGCGGGACGTCACTCGGCCAGGGCGGCCTTGGAAACCTCCTGGGCCAGGCGCCCGGTCAGTTCGGCCATGTGGTCGAAGCTGGCCTCGTAACTGCCCAGGCCCTGGCTCAGGGAGCGCAGCTCGGCGATGAGGTCGTGGCGCTCGCTGGCCGGCAGCCGGGCCTCGATCCGCTCCCAGCCGGCCCAGCCTTCGCGCGGGCCGAACCCGAGGATCTGGCCGCGCCGGGACGACAAGGCTGAGTTGACCGCGGACATGGCCGAAGTGGGCACGTACACGCCCAGCCGGTCGATGGGCTCGAGCAGTTTCGGGCCGCATTTCGCCAGCGCCTCCTCGATGGTGATGCGGCCGGCGATACGGAAGGCCATTTCCGAGGAGTCCACCGGGTGAAATTGGCCATCGACCAGGGTCACCTCGAGATCCACGACCGGGAACCCGAGCGGGCCCTTCTGCAGCCCATCCTTGACCCCCTGTTCGACCGCCGGGATCCATTGTCGCGGAACCGCCCCGCCGGTGATCTTGCTCACGAACGCGAATCCCCCGCCGCGTGGCAAGGGCCTGACCTCGATCGTGACGTCGGCGAACTGGCCATGGCCGCCGCTCTGCTTCTTGTGCCGACCGCGCTGGGTCGCCGTCGAAGTGATGGTTTCACGATAGGCAGTCTTGGGGCTGTCGACATCGACGTCGACGCTGTAGCGGCGCTTGAGCCGCTCGATGGCCAGGCGGACATGGCCCTCCCCCTGTCCGGCCACCAGCACCTGATGGCTCTCCATGTCCTGGCTGACCGACAGGCCAGGATCCTCGTCAATGAGCTTGGTCAGGGCGCCGGACAGCCGGACGTCGTCCTTGCGGTTAGCCGCGGCGATGGCCAGGGCGAAAAGCGGCGCGCGGCGTGGGGCGGGCGCCGCGCCAAGCGGGCTCGCGCCCACGGCCAGCGCCTGGCCGGCGGCGGCGGCGTCGACCTTGGCGATGGCCACGACATCGCCCACCGCGCCCTGGTTGATCTTCTTGGTAACCGCGCCCTGGACCGAGAACAGACCGCCGGCGCGGGCTTTCTCGCCCCCCGGCAAGGCAAGATCGGCGCTGTCGGACAGCGGCGCGCCGAACACCCGGGCGATGGCCAGCTTGCCGGCCTGGCCAGCGTGGGAAACCTTGAGCACATAGGCCCCGGGTCGATCGACCCCGACCCGGGCGGCGGCGCGCTCCACCGGCGGGGTTTCATGGCGCAGGGCCTTGAGCAGGCGGCCAATGCCGAAACCGGCCAGGGCCGAGCCGAAGAACACCGGCGCGATCAGCCCCTCGTTCATGTCGCGCACCAGATCGGCGAACACCAGATCGCGGGTCGGATCGACGTCGGTCAGCAGTTGCTCCATCAGGGTGTCGTCGAAGTCAGCCAGCTGCTCGAGCATGTGGAAACGGGCGTCGGCCTCGACCTTGGCCAGGTCGGCCGTCAGCTCGACGACTTCCGAACGCTGGCCGGCCCGCCACACGTGGGCGCGCTCCAGGGCCAGGTCCACAAAGCCGGTGACCTTCTCGCCGTCGACGATCGGCAACTGCCGCGCCACCAGGGGAACCGCGCTCACCGGGGCCAGCGCCGCCAGCAGGGCGTCGATGGGCCCGTGGGCCTGGTCCATACGATTGACGAACAAGGCCCTGGGCACGCCCAGGGCCTCGAGCTGGCGCACCATGGGCTGGATGAGCGCCGCCTTGGCCGGGTCGGGATCGGCGACGATCACCGCCAGGTCGACCGCCGGCAGGGCCGCGTCGGCCTCGCTGATCAACTCCAGGGAGCCCGGGCAGTCGACGACGACATAGTGGTCGCCGAGGAAATCGAAGCCGGCGATGTTGAGCTCGACCGAATGGCCCCTGAGGCGCGCTTCCGGGCTCTGGTCGCCGACCTTGTCCGCCCCGGCGACGTGGCTGCCTGAAGCGGTGAGCATGGCGGCCATGAGCGAGGTCTTGCCGGCGCCGGTCGGGCCCACGAGCGCCAGCGCGCGCACCGCTCTTTGCGTGGCCATGGGCGATCCTCCATCCTTGTCCTGCGGACCGAGCCTAGCAGGAACCCGGCGGCCTCGGCTACGCCCCGCCCGTGACGACGCGGCTGACCGCGTGGTCCGCGGCCTTGACCACCACCAGGTCGGCGTAGGCCCGCACCGGGGCGATGTGTTGGCGCAGATTGGGCAGGTTGATCGAGGTCCATACCAGCTTGGCCAGGGCCTCGGCTCCGGCCCGGTCGCAGTCGCGAAAGCGGACGTAGAACGAGGAGGGATCGTCCGCCGCCGCCTCCCAGAAGCCCATGAAACGGGCGACGAACCAGGCCTCCAGATCGGCTTCGGCGGCGTCAATGAACAACAGGCAGTCGATGAGCGCGGCCGCGCCAGGGGCGACGGGACGATCGACGCCCAGGACCAGACCCTCCACCAGTACGATGTCGGTGGGCGTGAGGATGCGCGCGGCGGCCGGGTCGACGTCGTAGGTGGCGTGCGAATAGGCCGGGACACTCACCGCCCTGGAGCGCAGGCCGGTCAGGGCGCTCGCCAGGCTCGCCAAGTCATAGGTTTCGGGAAAGCCCTTCCTGAACTCCAGACCGCGTCCGGCGAGGACGGCGTTGGGCAGCAGGAAGCCATCGGTCTCGATGATCTCGACGGTCGAGCCATGCACCGCCAGCAGCGGGGCCAGGGCGCGGGCCAGGGTGCTCTTGCCAGAGGCCACCGATCCGGTGACGCCCACCACATAGGGCGTGGCGCCGTTGCGCCTGGCCAGGATGGCGTCGGCGACGGCCTCCAGGCTCATTGCGACTCCCCCAGGCCCAGGATCGCGCCGCCGAACGCCGGCAAACCAAGCACTCCGGCTTGGAGGCTTTCGGCGCCCGTAACGGCGAACACGACACGGGTGGACGCCGGAATGGGGACCTCGGCCGCCTGTCCGGCCAGCTCGAACACGCACAGCAGCGCCTCGCCGCCAAGCGTGCGCCGGAACGCCAGAACACCGTCGGGCGCGGGCGCCACCTCTGCGGCCCCCAGGCGAAGGGCGCCATGGGCCGTGCGCAAGGCCACGAGCCGGCGGGTGAGGGCCAACATGGAGCTATCGTCCGCCAGCTGACGACCGACCGCAAGGGCGCGGTGGCGGGGATCAAGTGGCAGCCAGGTGTCATCGGCGGTGGAAAAGCCGGCGTTGGCGCCCTCCGCGGTCCAGGGCATGGGCGTGCGCGCTCCGTCACGACCCGCCCCGCCGGTCCAGGCGGCGATAGCAAAAGGGTCGGCCAAACGCTCGAACGGGACCTCGGCCTGTGGCAGACCCAATTCCTCACCCTGGTAGAGGAAGATCGTGCCTGGAAGGGCAAGCAGGATCGCCATCAGCACCCGCGCGTGCGCCGGATCGTCGCCGGCCAGGCGGCTGGCGAAGCGCGCGACATCGTGGTTCCCGAGCGACCAGGACGGCCAGGCGTTCGCGTCCGCCCAGGACGCGATGGCCTCGACAAACAGCTCTGGCGGCGCGCGCCGGGCGCTCAGCAGATGAAAACTATAGGCGGTATGCAGACGATTATCGCCGGCGGTGTATTCGATCTGGCGCGGCAGGGCGGGATCGTCAACCACTTCGCCCACGCTCATGCGGTCCGGATAGGCGTCGAGCAGGGCGCGCAGGCGGGCGACGAAGTCCAGGGTCTGCGGCCGGCTGCGGTCGTGGATGTGGCGCTGGAACCTGGTCGGCAATGCCAGGGGTCCATCGTGAGCCACGGGCGGATTGTCGGTCAGGGCGGGGTCGTGGAACAGATAGTTGATCACGTCGAGGCGGAAGCCATCAACGCCCCGGTCGAGCCAGAACCTGGCCACATCCAGGATCGCCGCCTGGACCGCGGGATTCCAATAGTTGAGGTCGGGCTGCTCGGTCAGGAAGTTGTGCAGATAGTACTGCCGCCGCCGCGGGCCCCAGGTCCAGGACGGGCCGCCGAACGAGGCCAGCCAGTTGTTCGGCGGCGTGCCATCGTCGCGGGCGTCGGCCCACACGTACCAGTCGGAACGGGGGTTCTCCCGCGAAGCGGCGCACTCGATGAACCAGGGATGCCGGTCGGAGGTATGGGACCAGACCTGGTCGATGATGACCTTCAGGCCAAGCTCGTGCGCGCGAGCGACGAGGGCGTCGAAGTCGGCCAGGGTCCCGAACCTCGGATCGACGCTCCTGTAGTCGCTCACGTCATAGCCGAAGTCCTTCATCGGCGAGGTGAAGAAGGGCGATAGCCACACGCCCGCCACCCCCAGTGAAGCGACGTAATCGAGCTTCGCGGTCACGCCGGGAAGATCGCCGACGCCATCGCCGTTGGTGTCCATGAAGCTGCGCGGATAGATCTGATAAAGGACCGACCCGCGCCACCAGTCGTTATCCGCCGCCGCCATGGGAAGTCTCCCTCGCCTGCGTTGTCGCGAGGCGTCCGGCGGGGGTCAACCCTTGCCTTCCGCATGGGAATGACCCGGAATAGCGAAGGCCAAGAGAATAGCTCGAGAGAAGACGCCCGATGGATCGATCCCTGCCCACGCCAACGCCGGAGACGGCGCATTTCTGGGACGGCTGCAAGGCCGGCCAGCTGCGCCTGCAGCGCTGCGCCGCCTGCGCCCAGGCCTATTTCCCGCCGCGGCCGTTCTGCCCGGCCTGCGGCTCGCGCGAGGTCGAGGTGTTCGCCGCCAGCGGCAAGGCGATCCTGTGGAGCTATGTGATCAACCACCGCCCGCGCCCGGACATGGGCAAGGACCCGCATTCCATCGCCGTGGTCGCCCTCGAGGAGGGCCCGCGGATGATGACCAATATCGTCGGCTGCCCGCAGACCCCCGAGGCCCTGGTCCTCGACATGCCGCTGGAGGTCACTTTCCAGACCTTCGGCGAGATCGCCCTGCCCCTGTTCAAGCCCGCCGGAGCCTGACGCCATGAAGCCTGGAAGCATCGCCGTGGTCGGGGCGGCCGAGACCACGCGCATGGGCCGGATCCCGGACATGTCGGTGATCGGTCTGCACGCCGACGCCGCCCTCAACACCCTGGCCGACGCCGGCCTCGGCCCCAAGGATATCGACGGGATCGCCACCGCCGGCGAAAGCCCCACCTCGCTGGCTCACTATCTCGGGATCGTCCCGACCTGGGTCGACGGCACGTCCGTAGGCGGATGTTCGTTCATGCTGCATGTCCGTCACGCCGCCGCGGCCATCAATGAGGGCTATTGCAAGACCGTCCTGATCACCCACGGCGAGAGCGGCCGATCGCGGGTGGGCGCCGGCGGGCGTTTCGGCGGCGGAGGCGGCGCCAGCCTCGCCGGTCAGTTCGAAGCCCCGTTCGGGCCGGCCGGCCCGCCGACCATGTTCACCCTGCCGGTGCTTCGCTACATGAAGACCTATGGCGTCACCGAGGAGGACCTCGCCTGGGTGGCGGTCATCCAGCGCCAATGGGCGGCGATGAATCCGCGCGCCAGCTTCCGCGACCCGATCACCGTCGATGATGTCCTGGGCTCAGAGATGATCGCCTATCCGTTCCGCAAGCTGATGTGCTGCCTGGTCACCGACGGCGGCGGGGCCCTGATCCTGACCAGCGCCGAGCGGGGCGCGGATTTTCCGCGCAAGCCGGTCTATGTGCTGGGGACCGGCGAGAGCGTGGAGACGCCGATGGTCTCGCAAATGGCCGATTTCACCAGCTCGCGGGCGTTCAAAGTCTCGGCCAAGAAGGCCTTCGACGAGTGTGGCGTGGGCCATGACGAGGTCGATCACTTGATGATCTACGACGCCTTCGCCCACCTGCCGCTCTATGGCCTGGAGGACCTGGGCTTCTGCCAGCCGGGCGAGGCCGCAACCTTCATCCGCGAACGGAACACGGCCCCTGGCGGCAAGCTGCCACTCAACACCAACGGCGGAGGCCTCTCCTATATGCACTCCGGCATGTACGGCATGTACGCCTTGCAAGAGAGCGTGCGCCAGCTGCGCGGGATCGCCCCGGCCCAGGTCCCGGGGGCCAGGATCGCCGTCAGCCAGGGGATCGGCGGCATGTTCGGGGCCGCGGGGACAATAATCTTCGGCAACGAAAGACCGTAACCGGCGCTATTCCTGCGGCCGCAGCACGATCCGGCCCCCCGCACCGGCGGCGACCGCGCGATAGGCCTCCTGAGCCTGGGCCAGCCCGAACGTCTCGGCGATCGGCGCGGCCTGATAGTCGCCGGCGTCGAACCCCGGGCCCAGGGCGTCCAGCATCTGCGCCGAAGCGGTCAGGTCGCGCTTCAGGGTGTCGATGCCGAAAAGGCGCGTCTCATTGTGATAGAAATCGACCAGATCGAAGCTCACCTCGCGCTGGCCGGCGGCGGCGATCTCGACCAGCCGGCCACGCGGGGCGACGCAGGCCACGGCGGTGCGGAACATGACGCCGCCGCCGACCAGATCGAACACCACGTCCGCGCCCTTCCCGCCGGTGGCCGCGCGAACTTCGGCCGGCAGGTCGTTGGCCCCGACGATCAAGGTCTCGGCGATGGCGTGGATCGGCGCGTCCGGGCGCGGCGGGCGGGTGACGGCCCCGATCACCCGGGCGCCAAGACGCTTGCCGACCTGAGCGGCGGCCCCGCCAACGCCGCCGGCGGCGCCGATCAGCAGCAGGGTTTCACCAGCCTTGAGGCCGGCTGCCTCGAGGCCCAGCCAGGCGGCCATATAGTTGACGCCGACCGATGCGGCCCCATCGAAGCGGAGGGGCTCGGGCTTGCGCCGCAGACTGGCTGCCGGCACGACGATCAGCTCGGCATGGGCGCCATCGCGAGTGAACCCGGCATCGCCGCCAGTGCCCCAGACCGCCGCGCCGATCCATTCGGCCGGGCCGGCCTCCACGGTTCCGGCGAAGTCGCGCCCCGGGGTGCGCGGCAGGGTGGTCTGTTTCATCGCCCCGGCGACATTCTTGACGTCGCTGGGGTTGATCGAAGCGGCATGGACCCGCACCAGGGCCACATCCGGCGTGGTCGCCGGGGTGTCGACCTCGGCCAGTTCCAGCACCGAGGGATCGCCGAAGGTGCTGAAGCGTATTGCGCGCATTCCGCTCTGCCTTCTTTAAATGATCTCCGACACTCCGGATCCCATAGTCTGACCTGCGAGCATCCATGACCAAGGTCTACGAGCATCCGCTCTCGCCCTACGCCCAGAAGGTCAAGATCGCCCTGCGCGAAAAAGGCGTCGATTTCGAGGTCGTCACGCCGGGGGGCCTGGGCGCCGGCGGCGTCGCCGGCGATTTCATGGCCGCCAACCCCCGGGCCGAGGTTCCGGTGCTGATCGACGGCGAGGCGGCGATCTTCGATTCCACCATCATCCTGGAATATATCGAGGACCGCTGGCCCGCCCCGCCCTTGCTGCCCGCCGAGGCCGCCGAGCGCGCCCGGGCGCGCATGATCGAGGAGGTCATGGACACCCATTTCGAGGCCATCAACTGGGCCCTGGGCGAGATCGGTTGGTTCCGGCGGGCCGAAGGCAACCTGGCGGACACCTTGCGCGCCAACGCCGCCCGCCAGACCAAGGGATTCCATGGCTGGCTCGAACGCCAACTCGGCGAGCGAACCTGGTTCAACGGCGCGACTTTCGGCTGGGGCGACCTGGCGGTGGTTCCGTTCGTGGCCGCCGCCGCCGCCCTCGGCAACGCCCCGCCAGCCGGCT
>DASXMK010000356.1:0-3814 GCA_036495705.1 Caulobacteraceae bacterium
GTTTCGAGTATGGCTATGCCACCACCAATCCGGATTGCCTGGTGATCTGGGAGGCGCAGTTCGGTGATTTCGTGAACGGCGCCCAGGTGGTGATCGATCAGTTCATCTCCTCGGGTGAGCGCAAATGGCTGCGCATGTCCGGCCTGACCATGCTCTTGCCGCACGGCTACGAGGGCCAGGGGCCGGAGCACTCGTCCGCCCGCCTGGAGCGCTATCTGCAGCTGTGCGCCGAGGACAACCTGCAGGTCGCCAACTGCTCCACGCCAGCCAACTATTTCCATATCCTGCGCCGGCAGATGCTGCGCGAGTTCCGCAAGCCCCTGATCCTGATGACCCCCAAGTCGCTGTTGCGGCACAAGAAGGCGGTCTCGACGCTGGCCGACATGGCCGAGGGCTCCTCGTTCCACCGCGTGCTGCAGGACGACGCGCAATGGGGCCGCAACACCAGCGTTGAGCTGGTCGCCGATGAGCGCATCCGCCGCGTCATCCTGTGCTCGGGCAAGGTCTATTACGATCTCCTCGACGAGCGCGAGGCGCGCGGGGCCCAGGACGTCTATCTGTTGCGCCTTGAGCAGTTCTATCCCTGGCCGATGAAGTCGCTGACCACGGAGCTTGCCCGGTTCAAGGCCGCCGAGCTCGTCTGGTGCCAGGAAGAGCCAAAGAACATGGGTGGCTGGGTGTTCGTCGACCCGTGGCTGGAGCTGACCCTCGGCAAGATGAAGATCGCTGCCAAGCGCGCGCGCTATGTCGGCCGCCCGGCCACCGCCTCGACCGCCGCTGGCGTCATGAGCCGGCACAAGCGCGAACTCGAGACCCTGCTCGCCGCCGCCTTCGCCTGAACGGACCAACCGGAGCTTTTCGCGCCATGACAGATATCATGACCCCCGCGCTCGGCGAATCGGTCACCGAGGCCACGGTGGCGCGCTGGACGAAGAAACCGGGCGATGCGGTCAAGCGTGACGAGGTCCTGGTCGAACTCGACACTGACAAGGTCAGCCTGGAGGTGGTGGCGCCGGAGGATGGGGTGCTCTCCGGGATCGACGCCGCGGAGGGCGAGACCGTCACCCCCGGACAGCGATTAGGCCAGGTCGGGGCGGCCGCCGGCGGCAAGCCGGCTGCGGCCCCCGCGCCCGAGCCCAAGGCGGCCCCGGCCCCCGAGCCGGCTCCAGCCCCGGCAGCCAAGGCCCCGCCGCCGCCGGCCGAAAAGGCTCCGCCGCAGGCGGCCAAGCCGCCCGCCGGGCTCCCGCCCGCGCCCTCGGTGCAGCGCCTCGCCGCCGAGAACACGCTCGATCTCAGCGCGATCGCCGGCACCGGCAAAGACGGGCGCATCACCAAAGGCGACGCCCTGGCCGCCATCGACGCCCTGGCCAAGCGCCCGCCACCCGAGCCCGGCCCGACTCCGGCCCGCGCCGTGGATGCGCGCGAGGAGCGCGTGCCGATGAGCCGGCTGCGCCAGACCATCGCCCGGCGCCTCAAGGAGGCTCAGGCCAACGCCGCCATGCTCACGACCTTCAACGAGGTCGACATGACCACCGTTATGGCCCTGCGCAATCAGTACAAGGACGCCTTCGAGAAGCGTCACGGCGTGCGCCTGGGCTTCATGAGCTTTTTCGTCAAGGCGTGCGTCTTCGCCCTCAAGGAAGTGCCGGCGGTCAATGCCGAGATCGACGGGACCGACCTGATCTACAAGAACCACTATGATATCGGCGTGGCCGTGGGCACCGAGCGCGGGCTGGTGGTGCCGGTGGTGCGCGACGCCGACACCCTCAGCGTAGCTGGGGTGGAGCGCGCCGTGGCCGAGCTCGGCCAAAAGGCTCGCAACGGCCAGCTGGCGCTTGAGGATCTCCAGGGCGGGACGTTCACCATCTCCAACGGCGGGGTCTATGGCTCGCTGATGTCGACCCCGATCCTGAATGCGCCGCAGTCGGGCATCCTGGGCATGCACAAGATTCAGGACCGTCCAATGGCCGTGGGCGGCCAGGTGGTCATCCGGCCGATGATGTATCTGGCCCTGTCGTACGACCACCGGGTGGTGGACGGGCAGGGCGCCGTGACCTTCCTGGTCAAGGTCAAGGAACACATCGAGGACCCGCAACGGCTGCTGCTCGAAGTCTAGAAATCTCAGGATTGAAGCGCGCAGGCGCGGGAGGGCCGCCATGGCCGACTATGACGTGATCATCATCGGCGGCGGTCCGGGCGGCTACAATGGCGCCATCCGCGCCGGCCAGCTCGGTCTCAAAGTCGCTTGCGTGGACAGTCGCGCCACTCTGGGCGGGACGTGCCTCAACGTCGGTTGCATTCCCTCCAAGGCCCTGTTGCACGCCTCGGAACTATTCGAGATGGCGGCCAAGGATTTCGCCGATCTCGGCATTGAGGTGGCCCCAAAACTCAACCTGCCGGCGATGATGAAACAGAAGGACACGTCGGTCGGCCAACTCACCAAGGGCGTGGAGTTCCTGTTCAAGAAGAACAAGGTCGACTGGATCAGGGGCCAGGGCCGCCTGGCCGGGCCCGGCAAGGTCGAGGTGGTGGCCGAAGACGGCGCAGTCACCGCCCTGGAAGCCGGCGCCGTGGTCATCGCCACTGGCTCGATGTCGGCTCCTCTGGCCGGGGTGGAGGTCGACCAAAAACGCATTGTCGATTCCACCGGCGCGCTCACGCTGCCGGAAGTCCCGGCCAGCCTGGTGGTCATCGGAGCGGGCGTCATCGGCCTGGAGCTCGGCTCGGTGTGGCGTCGTCTGGGGGCCAAGGTCACGGTCATCGAATATCTCGACCGCATCACCCCGGGCGTCGACGCCGAGGTGGCCAAGACCTTTCAGCGCTCGCTGACCCGCCAGGGGATTGAGTTCCGGCTCGGGGCCAAGGTCACCTCAGCCGCGGTCGCAAGCGATGGCGTGGCGGTCTCTTTCGAGCCGGTGACCGGCGGGCCCGCCGAGACGCTGAAAGCCGACTATGTCCTGCTGGCCATTGGCCGCCGTCCGTACACGGAGGGACTGGGTCTCGAAACGGTCGGCATCGTTACCGACAAACATGGCTTCATCGAAACCAACACCTTCCGCACCAGCGCGCCCGGCGTCTACGCTATCGGCGATGTGACCCATGGGCCGATGCTGGCTCATAAGGCCGAGGACGAAGCCGTGGCCGCCATCGAGATCATCGCCGGCAAGGCCGGGCACGTGAACGCCGATGTCATACCCAGCGTCATCTACACTTGGCCGGAGGTGGCCAGCGTCGGGGCCACGGAAGAAGACCTCAAGGCGCGCGGCGTGGCCTACAAGGTCGGCAAGTTCCCGTTCACGGCCAATGCGCGGGCCAAGGTCAACCACGAGGCCGAAGGTTTCGTGAAGATCCTGGCCGACGCCGTCAGCGACCGCATCCTCGGCGCCCACATGATCGGCCCCGACGTTGGCGAGATGATCGCCGAGCTGTGCGTGGCCATGGAGTTCTCGGCCGCCTCCGAGGACGTCGCCCGCACCAGCCATCCGCACCCCACCCGTTCCGAAGCCGTGCGCCAGGCGGCCATGGGCGTCGAAGGCTGGACCATGCAGGCGTGACGCTGGTTATCCGACGGATGGAGCTGATGGAACTTCCGGCCTGCGCGGAACTCTATGACCGCGTGGTGCGCCGGACCTTCACCTGGTTCGATCATCTGGACGACCAAGCTGAGAAATTCCGAAGCGAGACCACACGTGAAGAGATTTACGTCGCCCTAAGCGACGGCCGCTTGGTCGGGCTGGCGGGTTTCTATCGGCCGGACAGCTTCCTGCATTCGCTCTATGTCGACTATGCAGAGCACGGCCGGGGCGTCGGCTTG
>DASXMK010000357.1:0-2985 GCA_036495705.1 Caulobacteraceae bacterium
CGCGGCTATCAGTTCGGCGATGCGGTCTATGAGGTTTGGGCGGTCGCGGGCGGCCGCCTCACCGATGCCGCTGGACACTTCGAGCGCCTGTCCCGGAGCCTCACCGAACTGCGCATCAGCGAGCCCATGAGCCGCCATGCCCTCGAGGTTGTGTTGCGCGAGACAGTTCGCCGCAACCGACTGGTTGACGGGCTAGTGTATCTTCAGGTCTCTCGCGGCGTGGCGCCCCGGGACCATCCTTTTCCCGACCCGGCGCCGCGGCCAAGCCTGGTGGTCACCGCCAAGCGCATCGATCCCGCCGCTGGCTTGGCCAAGGCAGTCAAGGGCGTGGCCGTGATCACGGTGCCGGAGAACCGTTGGGGCCGATGCGACATCAAGACCGTGAACCTCTTGCCCAACGTTCTGGCGAAACAGGCGGCCAAGGACGCTGGCGCCTATGAAGCCTGGTTCGTGGACGATCTCGGCTTCATCACTGAGGGATCCTCCACCAACGCCTGGATCGTCGACCGCGATGGGGTGCTGCGAACCCGCGATATCCAGGCCAACATCCTGCGCGGGGTGACCCGCAAGACGCTGCTGCAGGAGGTGGCCAGAGCTGGCTTGAGCGTCGCCGAACGCCCGTTCACGCTCGAAGAGGCCCGCGAGGCGCAAGAGGCTTTCATAACCGGCGCCAGCACGCTGGTAACGCCGGTAGTCAGCCTGGATGGGCGATTACTCGGCGACGGCAAGCCGGGCCCGGTGGCGAAACGCCTGCGCCAACTCTATATCGCCGAGGCGAGCCGCGACGCCCTTTGAACGAAGGCGGCGCGTCCGTGCATGTACCGGTCGCCCGATCGCCAGGCCAACCACAACGGAAGGGAAGTCAACCCATGCCGACCGACAAAAGACAGAACCTGCAGGACACTTTTCTTAACGCTGTTCGCCGGGCCAAAACGCCGCTGACCATATTCCTGGTCAATGGCGTCAAGCTTCAGGGCGTCGTGAGCTGGTTCGATAGCTTCTGCGTCCTGCTGCGCCGCGATGGACAGGCGCAGCTTGTCTACAAGCACGCCATCTCCACCATCATGCCCGCCCAGCCGGTGCAGCTCTATGAGCCGCCGGTCGAAGACGACGAAGACCTGGATTGAGGGCCGCGCAGGAGTTCGACGGAAAAACCGTCGCGCTGGTCATTCATCCAGACCGGCGCGGGGGGAAATTGACCCGCGATCCAGCGGCCAGGCTTGACGAGGCGCGCGGCTTGGCCGCCGCCCTCGACCTCGAGATCACCGAGGGGCTGATCGCGCCGTTGCGCTCGCCGGTCCCGGCCACGCTTTTTGGCCCAGGCAAGGTCAGTGAGATCGCCGCCTTGCGGCGCGCCTGTGACGCGGCCGTGGTTGTTGTGGATGACGCGCTTAGCCCGATCCAGCAACGCAACCTGGAGCGGGCCTGGGACGCCAAGGTCATCGACCGCACGGGCTTGATCCTGGAGATTTTCGCGCGTCGCGCGCGGACAGCCGAGGGCCGGCTGCAGGTCGAACTGGCTCGGCTCGAGTACGAACGCTCGCGACTGGTGCGCACCTGGACCCACCTGGAACGCCAGCGCGGCGGTTTCGGCTTCCTGGGCGGCCCCGGCGAAACCCAGATCGAGGCCGACCGGCGGCTGATCCTCGAGCGCATCGTCAAATTGAAAAGCGAGCTGGCTGACGTTCGCCGCACGCGGGGCCTGGCGCGACGGGCGCGGCGGCGCGTTCCCTATCCGGCCATCGCCCTGGTGGGCTACACCAATGCCGGCAAATCGACCCTGTTCAACCGGCTGACCGGGGCCAAGGTTCTGGCCCGGTCGGCGTTGTTTGCGACCTTGGATCCCACCCTGCGCCGCCTGCGGTTGCCCGACGGTCGCCCGGCGATCCTGTCCGACACGGTCGGCTTCATTTCGGATCTGCCCCACGAACTGGTCGAGTCGTTCAGAGCCACCCTGGATGAAGTGCGCGAGGCGGACATCATCCTGCACGTGCGCGATATTTCCGGCCTACACAGCGAGGCCGAGGCGGCGGACGTCGCCAAGGTGCTCGAGGAGCTGGATCTGGGACCCGATTCCGGCCGCCGACTACTCGAGGTCTGGAACAAGATCGATCTGCTCGATGAGACAGCGCGCCAGGACCTGAGGATGAGGGCGCGTCGGATCGGGGCTGTGCCACTGTCGGCCGTGTCCGGCGAGGGGATCGATGACCTGTTGCGGCGTCTGGCCGATCTTGTGGACGAAGGCCCCGAGCTCACTTTTCATCTGGCCGCCGCCGATGGCGAGGCGCTGGCCTGGCTCTACCGCCACGGCCGGGTAGTGGGTCGGAGCGAGGACGCTGGCGGCACAAGAGTCCGCGCCCGGCTGGATCCCCAGGCGCTTGGCCGCTTTCAGCGTATGCGACCGCAGGCCGAACTGCGCGCCGCCGCGGAATAGCTAGCTTTCTGTCGCCGCGCGCTCCACGCGTTTGGCCTCATCCCAGAGGGCGTCCATCTCGGCCAGCGACGAATCGGCCGGTTCGCGGCCGCGCTCGGCGAGCCTCTTTTCGATATGCCCAAACCGACGCACGAACTTGGCGTTGGTCGCGCGCAGGGCGTCCTCTGGATCAATCTCGAGCGCCCGAGCGATGTTGGCGCACACAAACAGAACATCGCCCAACTCGGCGCGCACCTGCTCGATCTGGCCGGCCGCCACCTCGATCTCGAGTTCGCCGACTTCCTCGCGCAACTTGGCCATGATCTCGGCCACGGTCGGCCAGACGAAGCCAACTCGCGCGGCCCGCGCCGAAAGCTTCACCGCGCGCGAGAGAGCCGGCAAGGTCGGGGCGACGGCGTCCAGCCACCCGGCGCCCTCAGCCGCGCGTTCGGCCGCCTTGACCTCTTCCCAGGCGCGCGTCTGCTCGGCGGCCGTGCGCACCGTGGCGTCGCCAAATACGTGCGGGTGGCGGCGGACCATCTTCGCCGTGATGGTCTCGGTCACGTCTTCGA
>DASXMK010000358.1:0-7222 GCA_036495705.1 Caulobacteraceae bacterium
GACCGCTTTGCTAGCCTGGCGCATGGACAATGGCCGGCCCCACATGCGACCTGCGCCCTATGAGCAAAGCCGCCCCCGGCTCCCTTAACCTCATCACCGACGTGCCAGGGCTGAAAGTCGGCCAGGCGCAGGACGACCAGGCGCGCACCGGCGTGACGGTGGTCCTGCCCGACGAGCCGGCCGTGGCCGGGGTCGACGTCCGCGGCGGCGGCCCAGGCACGCGCGAAACCGACGCCCTGGCCCCCGACACCCTGGTTGAAACTGTGGATGCCATCGTGCTGGCCGGTGGCTCTGTCTATGGCCTGGCCGCCGCCGACGCCGTGACCGCGTGGCTGGGCGCCCAGGGCCGCGGCTTCAGCCTGGCGCCAACGCCTGGTGTGCCGAGGGCGCCAATCGTGCCGGCCGCGATCCTCTACGACCTGGCCAACGGCGGGGACAAGGACTGGGGGCTTGAGCCGCCGTATCGTCAACTGGGCCTGGCCGCCGCCAACCACGCTGCAGAAACGTTCACCCTGGGGACCGCAGGGGCTGGGACCGGGGCCATGGCCGGCCGCCTGAAGGGCGGGCTGGGGTCGGCCTCGATCGTGTCTGCGGACGGCCTGACGGTCGGGGCGCTGGCGGCGGTGAACAGCTTCGGCTCAGCCATCGCGCCGGGCGGCCGCGCGTTCTGGGCGGCGCCGTTCGAGATCGGGGCGGAATTTGGCGGCGTCGCGCCAGGCACTGCGCGCGCGGGGCCTGACGACTGGGGCCTGTCCAAGCGCGAGCCGGCCGTGCGGGCCAACACCACGCTGGTGGTCGTCGCGGTGGACGCGATCCTCACCCCGGCGGGGGCGCGGCGGCTGGCGGTGATGGCTCAGGACGGCCTGGCCCGGGCGATCCGGCCGGCCCATACGCCCTTTGATGGTGACGTGGTTTTCGTGTTGTCCACGGGCCACAAGACGCTGGCCGCCGGCCCCGCCGGCCTCTCGCACCTGGGCGCGCTGGCCGCCGACTGCGTGGCCCGGGCGATCGCCCGGGGCGTTCACCAGGCCCGCGCCTGGCCCGGCTCCGAGGTGACGGCATGGCGCGATCTGGCTGAAGGCGAAAGCTTCTAGCCAAACAGCAGGCGCGCCGCGCCAAGCAGCCCCGGCTCGGCGTGAACGATCAGGGCGATGGGGACGGCGGCCAGAACCGGCTGAGCCCGGCCCTTGGCTTCGAACCGGGCGCGCACCAGCGCCGTATCCAGGAACTCGAGCATCCGCCCGGCGATGCCGCCGCCGATGGCCACCGCCTGGGCGCCTTGTACGAGGGCCACATCGCCCATGACCCCGCCGAGGATGAGGCAGAACCGCTCCACGGTCTCGCGCGCCAGAGTATCGCGCCCGGCCACGGCCGCGTCGACGATTGCCGGCGCCGGCGGCGGCGCCTCGGGACGGCCGCGGATGTCGGCCAGCGCCGCGTAGAGGTGTTCCATCCCTGGCCCGGACAGAATGCGCTCGTTCGATACTCTCGGGAATTGTCGAAGCATGCTCCGCAGGATCTCGATTTCCAGGGCGTCGACGGGGGCGAAGCTGGCGTGTCCGCCCTCGGTCGGGATGACGGTCGGGCCGGCCGATCCGTTCACAAGCACGCCGACGCCAAGACCGGTGCCCGGTCCCACCAGCGAGACCACCGCCGGCAGGGGGGACGGCCAGTCCGGTCCGATGAGTGCGCGCCAGTCTTGCCGGCCAAGGACCGGTAGAGCCTGGCCGAGGGCGACGAAGTCGTTGACCACTTCGAACTTCGACCAGCCAAAACGGCGCCGCAGGTCGGAAATGCTGAACGACCAGTCGCGATTGGTCAGGCGCACCAAATCGTCGGCGATGGGCGAAGCCACGCCAAATGCGGCCATGGTCGGCGCCGGCGCGGCGCCGAGCTCGGCCAGATAGGTCCGGATGCTGGCTTCGACTCCGGCGTGATCAGCGTTGCGCATGTCCTGACGAAAGGCGGTGACAATGGCCCCCGAAGCATCGAGTCCGGCCAAGGCGAAGCGACTGTTGGTGCCGCCGATGTCGGCGACCAGACCGACAGGGCTCTCTGGCGCGAACATGGCGAGCGTCCTTTTGCCGGCGATCCGAAGCTCGCGACCTTATCCGGACTCTTGGGCTCGGGCGTCAAATCCGCTATCGCGACAAATGCCTTCGCGTTCGTTCCACCCGGTGATCCTGTGCGGCGGCGCCGGTTCACGGCTGTGGCCGGCCTCGACGCCAGAGCGCCCGAAGGCGTTCCTGCCGCTGACCGGCCCAAGGACACTTTTGCAGGAGACGGCGCTGCGCGTCGCCGGGGCGAAGGGCGCTGCGGCCCCGATCCTCGTCGTCGCGCGGGCTCATGCCCAACTGGCCCGCGACCAACTCGCCGAACTGGATATCGACTGCGCGCTGATCAGCGAACCGGCTGGCCGCGGCTCGGGCCCGGCGATCGCCGTCGCCGCCTTGGAGGTGGCCGCGCGCGATCCGGACGGCCTGGCTCTGGTGGTGGCTTGTGACCACCACATTCCCGACGCCCAAGCGTTCATCGACGGGGTCGAAGCCGCCCTGACAGCCGCGGCCGATGGCGCGATCGTCACCTTCGGGGTCAAACCCTCCCGCCCTTCGGAGGCCTACGGCCACATCCAGCCTGGACCGCGGCTCACCGGCGAGGTGCGCCAGGCGAGCCGGTTCGTGGAAAAGCCCCGGCTTGAGGAAGCCCAGGCCCTGACCGATCAGGGCTGGCTATGGAACAGCGGCAATTTCGTGTTCGCCGCCGGGACCATGTTGGCGGAACTCGAGACCCTGACCCCGGACGCGCTCATAGCCGCGCGCCGCGCTCGCAACGAAGCCAGGCGATTGGGCGACCATCTTGCCCTGGGTGAGGCCTTCCTCGCCGCCCCAAACATCGCCATCGACATCGCGGTGATGGAAAAGACCAGCCGGGCCGCGGTGCTGCCGGTCGACTATGCCTGGTCGGACCTTGGAGCGTGGGACGCCGTGCTCGAGGCGCTGGATCGCGACCCGTCCGGCAACGCCGTCGTCGGAAAGGCGTATGTGGCCGGCAGCGAGGGCTGCCTCGTCCACGCCGGCCACGACATGCGCGTGGTCGCCGTAGGCCTCAAGGACATTGTCGTGGTGGTGGAGCGGGGGCGGGTGCTGGTCTGCGACATGGCCCACGTTCAGAAGGTAAAATCGGCCGCCCAAATGATCGACGACGGCTGAGAGGCGCAGGTTTTCGCGCCGAATGACAAGCCTGAAATCGCAGCGCCAAACTGCCGGTTCATCGTCTGGGCGAACAGGAGGCGGATCAGGTGCCGGGCGACAACGGGGAAAACCGCCGGGAACGGCTTCGCGAGCGACTGTTCACCGGCCTGAACCTGGCCGTGTTCGTGGCCCTGTTCGCCTGCGTGATCGTCGCCGCGGTGCTCTGGGAGCGCTGGCACTAGACTTCGGGCCGTCAGGCGAACGGCCCGCACAACGGGGCCAAGAACAAACGATCCTCCCGTCGAATGAATTGCTGCTCTCGCGCCAGGACAAAGTTCTCCTGGGCGCGCGGATCGGCCTTCAGCCGGGCGCGATAGGTCTCATAGGCCGCCAGATTGGCGATGTTGTAGACACCAAAGGCGGTGGTCGCCGAGCCCTCATGCGGGCCGAAGTAGCCAATCAGATCGGCTCCGCAGCGTGGAATGGCTTCACCCCACGCCCGCGCATAGGCAGCGAACTCGGCGTGCTTGAACGGGTCGATCTCATATCGGATGAAACAGGTGATCATTGCGGCGCTCCAAAGCGGTCGCAAGAAGTCTAGACCGGTCGGGCGCGGCGAGGTTTCGGAAACGTCCGAACTTTCCGCAGATGGCGGAGGAGGGCCGATGGCCGATTGGATCGACGGCTTTGACGTTCGCTTCGTCGGCCGCGCCTCGCCGACCGCCGCGCGCATTCCGGCCGGCGGTCATCCGTGCCAGGGCCTCTATGTCGCGGCAAAAGGGGCAAGGCCGAAGACCGCGGTCATCGCCACGCATTACAACGTCGACTTCGCCGAGCACTATCTGGCCCCGCTGTTCGCTGACCGCGGCTTCGGTTTCCTGGGCTGGAACACGCGGTTCCGCGGGGCCGAGGACCTGTTCCTGATCGAGCACGCTCTGATCGACATCGCCGTGGGCGTGCAATGGCTGAAGCGCGAAGCCGGGGCCGAACGCGTGGTCATTCTAGGCAATTCCGGCGGCGGCTCGTTGATGGGCGCCTATCAGGCCGAGGCGACAGCTCCGTCCCTGGCGGACCGGCTGAGCGGACCTGGGCGTGACGCGCTCGCCAGTCTCACGCCAGCCGATCTGTACATTTCGCTCAATGCGCACCAGGGGCGGCCGGAAGTGCTGACCGACTGGATGGACGCCTCGGTGACCAACGAGACCGACCCCCTGGCCACTAACCGCGACCTCGATCCGTTCGACCCGGCCAACGCGCCGCCTTATCCGGAGGCGTTCGTCACCCGCTATCGGGCCGCCCAGCGAGCGCGCAATCAGCGCATCACCGACTGGGCTCAGGCGGAACTCGCCAGGCTGAGCGCCGCCGGGACACCGGATCGCATCTTCCCGCTGTTCCGCTGCTGGGGCGATCTGCGGTTCATGGACCCAACCTTGGATCCGTCGAATCGGCCGCCCAGGCGTTGCTATCGCGGCGACCCGGCGCAAGCCAACAGGACGCCCAGCATCGGGCGCGCCAACAGCCTGCGCACCTGGCTGTCGATGTGGAGCCTGGAGACGTCGCTTTGCCGCGGCGAGCCGCATCTGGCCAAGATCGACATCCCCGCTCTGGTGGTCCAGAGCCTGGCCGACGTCGGCGTGTTTCCCTCCGATGCGCGGGCCATCTGGAGCTTCCTGGGGTCGGCGGACAAGACCTTGGAACTGGTCGAGGGGGCGCACTATTTCGAGGCTTCGACCCGGGAACGCACCGCTGTCGCCGACTTAATGGCGGCCTGGATCACGGCCCGGAGCTAGCCGGTTTCAGATAACGCCCTTGGCTTGCAGGTCCGCCAGGTCAGCGGCCGAGAGACCGAGGCGCTCTCCGTAGACTTCGGCATTGTCCTGGCCCACGGCCTGGGAAGCGGTACGGCGCACGCGCCCCGGCGTCGCCGACAGGCGGGGAAAGACATTCTGCATCGGCAGTTTGCCCCACTTCGGATGGTCCACCTCGACGATACTCTCCCTGGCCTGGAAGTGCGGGTCGGCAAGCATGTCCGCAGCACGGTAGATTTTTCCGGCCGGCACGCCGGCCTCGATCATCACCCGTTCGACCTCGGCGACGGTGCGCTCGCCGGTCCAGGCCGCGATCAGGTTATCGAGTTCAGCCTGACGACCGCCGCGAGCCTCATGGGTGGCGTACCGCGGATCGGCCGCGAGCTCCGGCGCGCCCATGGCGGCCGCGAGACGGGCGAAGACCGTGTCCTGGTTGGCGGCGATCAGATAGTCGCCGTCGGCGCACGGATAGACGTTGGACGGGGCGATCCCGGGCAGGATCGATCCTGAACGGCCGCGCGTGAACCCGGCCACGGCGAAATCCGGCACCAGGCTCTCCATGACCTGCAGGACCGACTCATAGAGGGCGCTGTCGATCACCTGGCCCTGGCCGGTACGCTCGCGATGGTGGAGGGCCGCCAACGCGCCCAGACAGCCGTAGGTCGCGGCCAGCGCATCGCCGATTGACACGCCCATGCGTGAGGGCGGCCGGTCCGGATCGCCGACGATATGTCGCCAGCCGCCCATGGCCTCGCCGATGCCGCCATAGCCGGCGCGCTTCGAATAGGGCCCGTTTTGGCCGTAGCCGGACATGCGCACGACGATCAGGCCAGGGTGGTCCCGGCGCAGGTCGGCCGGTCCCAGATTCCAGCCTTCCAAGGTGCCCGGACGGAAATTCTCAATAACGACGTCGGCTTGGGCGATCAGCCGGCGAGCCAGGTCCTGTCCTTCAGGCCGGCGCAGGTCCGCCGACACTGTGCGTTTGTTGCGGTTGACCACTTCCCAGTGGAGGGGAAAGCCCGGTTGGCCCCAGGCGCGCATGGGATCGCCCGGCCCCGGCGCTTCGATCTTGACCACGTCCGCGCCCAGATCGCCCAGCAGCTGACCGCAGAACGGCCCGGCGATCAGTTGGCCCATTTCAATCACCTTGAGCCCTTCGAGCGGTCCGGCCACCGGCGTCTCGTCCGTCATGAATTTCGCTTCCCTCGCCCAGTGGCGCGCGCCCGTGCTATCACCATGCCGCGGGCGGCGCGTCGAGCCTGGCGCGCCTTCCAACGAGGAATCGGGCGCGTGAGCCGGACCTTTCAGCTCCATGTCAACGGCGCCTTGCGGTCGGTCACGGCGGAGCCGGACACCCCGCTCCTTTGGGTTCTGCGCGAGAACCTGAACCTGACAGGGACCAAATTCGGCTGCGGCGTGGCCCTATGTGGCGCCTGCACCGTGCTGGTGGACGCCAAGGCGCATATGGCCTGCACCCTGCCGGTATCGGCCGTAGGCGCGGGCAAGGTGACCACCATCGAGGGCCTTTCGCCGGACCGTTCGCACCCGTTGCAAAAGGCGTGGCTCGCCGAGCAGGTCCCGCAATGCGGCTTTTGCCAGTCGGGCATGATCATGAAGGCCGCCGCGCTTCTGGCCGCCAATCCCAAGCCTGACGACGCCGCCATCGACGAAACGATGACCAACATTTGCCGATGCGGAACCTATGGTCGCATCCGGGCGGCGATCCACCGGGCGGCGGCGGCATGACCGCCGGCTTCTCCCGACGCGGATTCGTCAAGGCCGGCACGGCGGCCGGCGCGTTCCTGCTCGGCTGGCGCGGCGGTCGCGTGGTCGCCGCCTCGAGCGCGGCTCGCCTCAACGATTGGCTGGCGATCGGGTCTGATGGGGCGGTCACAGTGCGTGTCAACTGCGTCGAGATGGGCCAGGGCGCCCAGACCGGCATGGCCCAGATTCTGGCCGACGAGCTTGAGGCCGATTGGGAGCGGGTGAGGGTGGAGATGGCCCCGATCGCCCCGCCGTTCCTGACCCGCCGCGGCCACTACATGACCGGCGGCAGCGGCTCGATCGAATTCCACGTGGGCAAGATGCGGGCCATGGGAGCGGCGTGGCGCGACATGCTGGTGCGCGCGGCGGCCTCGCGCTGGGGCGTCGACCCGGCCGCCTGCCGGGCGGAGCGCTGTACGGTGGTCGACACCGGGTCAGGCAGGCGGCTCGATTACGGGG